>NZ_JBHTSA010000046.1:0-63599 GCF_042795405.1 Streptomyces sp. NPDC056480
GGCCGGCGCCCCCGTCATGGGGGGGGGGGGCCCACGTCGGGACACGAGAAAGCCCCCGGTCGATTCGACCGGGGGCTTCTTCATGGAGCGGACGACGAGATTCGAACTCGCGACCCTCACCTTGGCAAGGTGATGCTCTACCAACTGAGCCACGTCCGCATGCGCCGTAGCGCGAAGCCAACTATACCCATCCTTTCGCCTGTGCGAGACGCACCGCCGTATGACGGTTCTCGGCACCGAGTTTGGCGGCGGCGGACGAGAGGTAGTTGCGGACGGTCCCGGGGGAGAGCGAGGCGCGCCGGGCGATCTCCGCGACGGGTGCGCCGTCGGCGGAGAATTCGAGCACCTCGGCCTCCCGCGCGGTCAGCGGGGAGTCCCCCGCGGCGATGGCGTCGGCCGCCAACTCCGGGTCCACGTAACGGTTTCCGGCGTGCACGGTACGGATGATCTCGGCGAGCCGCTGGGCGCTGACGGTCTTCGGGACGAAGCCGCGGACACCGGCCGAGAGGGCTCGCTTGAGGTGCCCGGGACGGCCGTGACCGGTCACGATCATGGTGCGGCAGTGGGGCAGTTCGTCCCGCAGGACTGTGGCGACCCTCACACCGTCCGCACCCGGCATCTGCAGATCGAGCACGGCGACGTCGGGGCGATGGGCGCGGGCCATGGCGAGCGCCTCGGGCCCGGTCGCGGCCTCGGCGACGACGACGAGATCGTCCTCGAGGCCGAGCAGCGCGGCCACCGCACCACGGATCAGATGCTCGTCGTCGGCGAGCAGCACGCGCACGGGTACCGGTGCGGGTGCGGATGCCGGCGCAGACGCAGGCGAGGGCAGGGCTCCAGGTGAGGTCATCGCCGGACCCCCGTCCGGGCCACCGGAATCCGGGCCGTCACGAGGAACGTACCGCCGTCGCCCGGCCCCGCGTCGAGCGTCCCGCCGACGGCGGCGAGCCGCTCCCGCAGCCCGACGAGCCCGCTCCCGGCGCCGGAGGCCGAGCGAACCGAACCACCCTCACCCGCGCCGGAGCCGCCGGAACCACCGTCACCCGCGCCGGAACCGCCCGAGCCGCCGAGACCCGCCTCACCCGCGCCGGAACCGCCCGAACCGCCCAAGCCGCCGTCACCCTCACCGCCCTCACCGCCCCCACCGCTCCCACCGCCGCCCCCCGTTCCCGCCCGTACGCCGTCGTTCTCCACCGTCAGCAGCACCGTGTCCTCCTCCTCCAGCACGGCGATGGCGCAGCGCCGCGCGTCCCCGTGTCGCAGTACGTTCGTCGTGGTCTCCCGGACCACCCACCCGAGCGCCGCCTGGACCTCGTCGGGCAGGTCGAGCGCCGGTCCCGGGGTGTCGACGGCGCAGTCGATCCCGGCCGCGTCGAGCACGCCCCGCGCGCCCTCCAGCTCCACCCGCAGGTCCGCCTCGCGGTAGCCGCGCACGACGTCCCGTACCTCCCGCTGGGACTCCTGCGCGATGCGTTGCACCTCGATCATCTGGTCGACGGCCTCGGGGCGTTCGCGCCGCGCGAGCTGGACGGCGAGTTCGCTCTTGAGGGCGATCACGGAGAGGTTCCGGCCGAGGATGTCGTGCAGGTCGCGCCCGAAGCGCAGTCGTTCCTCGGCGACCGCGAGCCTGGCCTGTACGTCGCGTGCCTCACGCAGTTCGAAGACGACGCCGAGCACCCAGAGCGAGAGGCGGAGGGTGACGGCGAGCCAGCCGATGATGAAGACGACGCTGATCACGGTCGTGAGGCTCTGCACCGCGTCCCGTTCGGTGAGCGCTACGAGGATCAGGAGCGCCCCGGCGAGCAGGGCGTGGTGCAGGGCGACGATCCGGCGGGGGTGGATCAGGCAGTGCCCGGCGAGGAAGGGCACGAGCGCCGCCCCGAGCATCCCGGGGAGCGCGCCGGTCAGGTCGGCGGTGGCCGCTTCGAGGAGGACGGCTCCGGCGATCGCGGCCGTGGCCGCCGCGGCGGGAAGCACCTCGCGCGGCGGGAGCACGGTGCCCGGCTTGAGGTAGGCGTCCATGGCGCGGTGCAGGAAGCGGTGGGAGAGCACGCCGTTGGCGAGGTTGAGCAGCGGGGCGACGACGACGAGGAGGAGCGGGGCCTCGTGCCGGATGGGCCGGATCAGGAGCAGGAGGCCGAGCACGAGGACGGCGGCCCACAGCAGCATGTACGCGGTGACGCGGGTGTAGAGGTCGACCTTGGCCAGGCCGCTCCGGCCGTTCCAGCTCTTCACGGGCCTCTTCACGGGCGCGGGTCCGTCCTCTCGGTGGCGCGCCGGGTTCCTCAGCGCCGGGGTTCCCAGCGGAACCACCGCTGGACAGCAAACACCGAGACCGCGATCCAGGCCACCGTGACCGCCGCCGCGCCCAGCAGGTCTTCCCCTGCCACTCCGCCCGACCAGCCGGCGCGTACGAGCGTCATGACCCCGGTCACCGGCAGCAGTTCGCCGACGGACGCGAGCCCGTCGGGAAGCACCGTGAGGGGGACGAAGAGCCCGGAGCCGAGGGAGGAGATCAGGACCAGCGGCAGCGCGGTGAGCTGGGCGCTCTCGGGCGTGCGGGTGACGGCGGAGGTGGCCGCGGCGATGGTGGTGAGCAGGACGGTGCCGAGGACGACGCCGGCGAGGAGCAGGTCGGGCCGTGCGGGTGCGGGCAGGTCGAGGACGGCGATGCCGCCGATGGTCAGGACGGCGCTCTGCACGAGGGCGAGCGTGGCGGCCGGGAGTGCGATCCCGGTCAGGATCTCGGGGTCGGTCGGTTCTCCGGTGCGCAGCCGCTTGAGGACGAGGGCTTCTCGGCGGGCGACGAACGCGGCGACGAGGTTGCTGTAGACGCCGATGAGGAGGGCCATGCCGATGGCGCCGGTCACGGCGACCTCGGCGATGGTCGTGCCGGCCTCGCCGAGGTCGACCTCCTGGAGGGAGCTGCGGACCGCTCCCACCGTGAGGAGGGGGACGAGCAGGGCGCCGAAGAGCGCGGTGCGGTTGCGGACGAGGAGGGTGAGTTCGGCCCGCCCGAGCGCGACGAGGCGTCTGCGGGAGGGGAGTCGCGTGCGGGAGGGGAGCCGCGTGTCCGAGGGGTTCGGCGTACGGGCGGACAGCGGCGTGCGCGAGGGGAGCTGGGCGGGGGAACTCATCGAACGGCCTCCGGTTCCGGGGTCCGGGCTTCTGTCACGGTGTCCGCCGCGGCGGCGATGTCGAGGAAGGCCTCTTCGAGCGAGGCGGAGCGGGCGTCGAGCCCGTCGAGTCGTACGCCCTCGTCCCGGGCCCAGCCGAGCAGCGCGGCGAGGTCGTCCTGGAGGGATTCGGTACGGATCTCCACCCGCCCCTCGTCCTCGGCGGCCCGCAGCGCGAGCGGGAGCCGGGCGGCGGGGACGCCGGCGGGGAGGGTGAAGCGGATGCGGGCGGGCCGGGCGGCGGTGACCTCGGCCGGGGTGCCGGAGAGCACGATCTGCCCGCGGTGCATGATCGCGAGCCGGTCGGCCAGGGCCTCCGCCTCTTCGAGGTAGTGGGTGGTGAGCAGCACGGTGGTGCCGCCGTCGCGGAGGGCGCGGACGAGTTCCCAGGTGTCGCGGCGGCCTTCGGCGTCGAGGCCGGTGGTGGGTTCGTCGAGGAAGAGGACCTCGGGGCCGCCGAGGAGGGCGAGGGCGAGGTCGAGCCGGCGTCGTTCGCCGCCGGACAGCTGCTTGACCCGTACGTCCTCGCGTCCGGTGAGGCCGGTGGCGCCGAGTGCTTCGGCGGCGGGGCGGGCGTGGGTGGTGCAGTCCGCCCACATCCTCACGGTTTCGGCCACGGTCAGTTCGGAGGGGAAGCCGCCCTCCTGGAGCATCACGCCGATCCGGGGGCGGACGGCGGCCCGTTCGCGGTACGGGTCGTGGCCGAGGACACGGGCGGTGCCGGCGCTCGGGACGGCGAGGCCTTCGAGGAGTTCGACGGTGGAGGTCTTCCCGGCGCCGTTGGTGCCGAGGAGGGCGAAGATCTCGCCGCGCGGGACGGTGAAGGAGATGCCGCGGACGGCCTCGAAGTCGCCGGAGTAGCCGCGGCGGAGGCCTTCCGCCTCGATCGCGGGCGTCGCGTGGGTCGCGTGGGTCATGTGTCCAGGCTTCCGGCGGCGCGGGCCGTCCGGCAGTGCGCGCTGTCACCACCCGCTTCTGACAAATGTCATGGCGGCGGCGGGAGTCGGGGGGCACTCGGAACGCATGGGGGGGAACACGCCGAAGGCCCCGGTTCCAGAGAACCGGGGCCTTCGATCTGGAGCGGACGACGAGATTCGAACTCGCGACCCTCACCTTGGCAAGGTGATGCTCTACCAACTGAGCCACGTCCGCATTGCTGCCGCTCGGCTTTCACCGGGCGGTGCGAGCACCACTCTACCTGATGCACCGGAGTGCTCGGTCTTGCGATGCAGAGCGGGTGACAGGAATTGCACACTGCGCCTTCCCCCTGGAAGGGGGATGTTCTGCTACTGAACTACACCCGCACGCTGCGTGAGGTGGGGCTTTGCGGCCTCGCCCCTCGGCGTGTTCCAGACTTTAGCGGATCATGGGGGGTGCAATGCAAATCGGCTCGCCCCGCCGCGTCGGCGGCCGGGGGGCCGGCCCGCTCAACTCGCGGCGCGGAAGGCCTCGTAGACCCGCTTCGGGATCCGGCCGCGGGCGGGCACCTCCATCTTGTTGGACTGCGCCCAGGCGCGGACCGCCGCCGGGTCGGGGGCGAGGGAGGTGTGGGTGTACGACTCCAGGGAGACGCTCCGGCCGGTCACGGCCTTCGCCGGCAGCTTGCGTCCGGCGGCGAGGTACGGGGCGAGCGCCTTGCGGAGTTTCTTTGCATTGGCAGCATTCAGGTCGATCTCGTACATCTTCCCGTCGAGGCCGAACGCGACCGTTTCAGCCGCTTCTCCGCCGTCCATGTCGTCGGAGATTGTGACCACCACACGCTGAGCCACGGATATCGGTCCTTTCCTGCGGCCGGCGCCGCAGAGGGGGCGCTTGTGGCGCCTCTGACGTGCGGCGATGCCGACCGTACGGCTGTGCCGCGACAATGCTGATTTCTTCTCGATTCCTTTGTACAGCGGTGGGCGTCGCATTGTGAAGCCCTGGCAATTGTTTCAGCGTGTCCCGGTGCATTGAGGTCCGCAATATTTCACTCGAATTTTGCGTGGGGGTGCCCGGGCGGGGGTGTGGGCTGTGATCCCTGGTGGGGCGGCGCCGTGGCCTGGCTTTTGTAGGATCCTTCAGATCTCTACCCGCGTAGAATTTGGAGACAGGTACGCTGAGGGAACCGCCCACGCAACACACCACCGGGAGTGCCAGTGGCACGCGTCGTAGTCGACGTCATGCTCAAGCCGGAGATCCTCGACCCTCAGGGGCAGGCGGTGCAGCGTGCACTGCCCCGCCTGGGATTCGCCGGAATCGCCGACGTCCGTCAGGGGAAGCGTTTCGAGCTGGAGGTGGAGGGACCGGTCGACGACGCCGCCCTCGCCCGCATCCATGAGATGGCCGAGACCTTCCTTGCCAACACCGTGATCGAAGACTTCATCGTGAAGGTGGAGTCGTGACCGCACGCATCGGCGTCGTCACGTTCCCCGGAACGCTCGACGACCAGGACGCGCTGCGTGCCGCCCGCCTCGCGGGTGCCGAACCCGTATCCCTCTGGCACCGCGACAAGGACCTCAAGCAGGTCGACGCCGTGGTCCTGGCCGGCGGTTTCTCCTACGGCGACTACCTGCGGGCCGGAGCCATCTCCCGCTTCTCGCCGGTGATGGAGACGATCATCGAGCAGGCGAAGGCGGGCATGCCCGTCCTCGGTATCTGCAACGGCTTCCAGATCCTCACCGAGGCCCATCTGCTGCCGGGCGCGATGCTGCGCAACAACCACCTCCACTTCATCTGCCGCGACCAGAAGCTGCGGGTGGAGAACGCGGAGACCGCCTGGACCTCGGACTACACCGAGGGCCAGGAGATCGAGGTCCCGCTCAAGAACATGGACGGCCGGTACGTCGCCGACGAGCGTGTGCTCGACGAGCTGGAGGCCGAGGGGCGGGTCGCCTTCCGCTACCTGGACATGAACCCCAACGGCTCGCTGCGCGACATCGCGGGCATCACCAACGCCGCGGGCAACGTGGTCGGCCTCATGCCGCACCCCGAGCACGCCGTCGAGCCGCTCATCGGTACCGGCAAGACGGACGGCCTCGGGTTCTTCACCTCGATCCTCAAGAAGCTGGTCAACGCCTGATGAGCCTCGACACCGTCAAGCACGCGAGCGAGACGCCGGACAGCGAGCAGCCCTGGAAGGAGCTCGGCCTCAAGGAGGACGAGTACGCGCGCATCCGCGAGATCCTCGGCCGCCGTCCCACCGGCGCCGAGCTCGCCATGTACTCCGTCATGTGGTCCGAGCACTGCTCCTACAAGAGCAGCAAGGTCCACCTGAAGCAGTTCGGCGAGAAGGTCCCCGCCAACGACGCCATGCTCGTCGGCATCGGTGAGAACGCCGGCGTCGTCGACGTCGGCCAGGGGTACGCGGTCACCTTCAAGGTCGAGTCGCACAACCACCCCTCGTACATCGAGCCCTACCAGGGCGCGGCCACCGGCATCGGCGGCATCGTCCGCGACATCCTCGCCATGGGCGCCCGCCCGGTCGCGGTCGTCGACCCGCTGCGCTTCGGCGCGGCCGACCACCCCGACACCAAGCGCGTGCTGCCCGGTGTCGTCGCCGGCATCGGCGGCTACGGCAACTGCCTCGGCCTGCCGAACATCGGCGGCGAGGTCGTCTTCGACGAGTGCTACCAGGGCAACCCGCTGGTCAACGCCGGCTGCATCGGCGTGATGAAGCACGAGGACATCCACCTCGCCAAGGCCTCGGGCCCCGGCAACAAGGTGATCCTTTACGGCGCCCGCACGGGCGGCGACGGCATCGGCGGCGTCTCGGTCCTCGCGTCCGAGACCTTCGACGACACGAAGCCGACCAAGCGCCCCGCCGTCCAGGTCGGCGACCCCTTCCAGGAGAAGCTCCTCATCGAGTGCACCCTGGAGATCTTCAAGGAGAAGCTGGTCGCGGGCATCCAGGACCTCGGCGGCGCCGGGCTCTCCTGCGCCACGTCCGAGCTGGCCTCCGCGGGTTCCGGCGGCATGCGCGTCGAGCTCGACCGGGTCCACCTGCGCGACGCGACCCTCTCGCCCGAGGAGATCCTCATGAGCGAGTCGCAGGAGCGCATGTGCGCGATCGTCGAGCCCGAGCACGTCGACCGCTTCCTGGAGATCTGCGAGAAGTGGGACGTCATCGCGGTCGTCATCGGTGAGGTGACCGAGGGCGAGCGTCTGGAGATCTTCTGGCACGGCGAGCAGATCGTCGACGTGCCGCCGCGCTCCGTCGCCCACGAGGGTCCGACCTACCACCGGCCGTACGCCCGCCCGGAGTGGCAGGACGCGCTCCAGGCCGACGACGCCGGCAAGCTGCCCCGGCCGCAGACGGGCGAGGAGCTGAAGGACCAGGTCCTGAAGCTGGTCTCCTCCCCGAACCAGGCGTCGAAGTCCTGGATCACGGACCAGTACGACCGGTTCGTGCAGGGCAACACGGTCCTGGCGCAGCCCGAGGACGCGGGCATGGTCCGCATCGACGAGGAGACCAACCTCGGCGTGGCCATGGCGACCGACGGCAACGGCCGGTACGCCAAGCTCGACCCGTACACGGGTGCGCAGCTCGCGCTCGCGGAGGCGTACCGCAACGTCGCCGCCTCCGGCGCGAAGCCGCTGGCCATCTCGGACTGCCTGAACTTCGGTTCGCCCGAGGACCCGGCCGTGATGTGGCAGTTCGCCGAGGCCACCCGTGGTCTCGCGGACGGCTGTCTGCAGCTCGGCACCCCGGTGACCGGCGGCAACGTCTCGCTGTACAACCAGACCGGCGAGGTCGCGATCCACCCGACGCCGGTCGTGGCCGTCCTCGGTGTGATCGACGACGTCAACCGCCGTACGCCGATCGCCTTCGCGGAAGAGGGCCAGCTCCTCTACCTGCTCGGCGACACGCGCGAGGAGTTCGGCGGCTCGGCCTGGTCCGAGGTCGTCCACCGGCACCTCGGCGGTCTGCCGCCGGCCGTGGACCTCGACCGGGAGAAGCTGCTCGGCGAGATCCTGATCTCGGCCTCGCGCGACGGCATGATCGACGCCGCGCACGACCTGTCCGACGGCGGTCTCGTCCAGGCGGTCGTCGAGTCCTGCCTGCGCGGCGGACACGGCGCGCGCCTGGTCGTCCCGGAGGGTCTGGACGCGTTCACGTTCCTCTTCAGCGAGTCGGCGGGCCGGGCGGTCGTGGCCGTCCCGCGCAGCGAGGAACTCCGTTTCACCGACATGTGCGGTGCGCGGGGTCTGCCGGCGGCGCGGATCGGTGTCGTCGACGGGGACGCGGTCGACGTCCAGGGTGAGTTCGCGCTCTCCCTGACGGAGCTGCGCACGGCGCACGAGGCGACGATCCCGGGCCTGCTGGCCTGATACGGAGCACCGGGGAGGCCCCCGTCCGGACCGAAGGGTCCGGGCGGGGGCTTTCGCGTTTCCCGCTTGCGAGGGATTACGTAATTACGTAATCTCGACGTCATGGAGCTGGAAGAGCGGGTCGCCGCGCTGGAACGGCGTCTGGCGGCCCTGGAGGCCGCGGCCGTGACCGCGGCCGAGACAGCGGCCGCAAGCGCGGCCGAAGCCGCGGCGGGACGTGCGGCCGACATCGGGGCCCGAGCCGCCGGGCGTCCCGAGCCGGAGGTCACCGACAGCCCGCTCTGGGCCCTCGAAAGCCTCAAGGCGCAGCTCGCCGCGGACCCGGGGGACCGGGGCGAGGACGGCGCGGTCGTGTTCACGGGAGCGGTCAGGCTGCCGACCGATGAGCGGTACGAGTGGCAGTTCGGCGCCTTCACCGGGCAGCTGTTCGAGGAGGAGTGGGCGGACGCCGCCGAGTCCTTCGCCGCGCTCGGCCATCCCGTACGGCTCCGGCTGCTGCGGGAGATCCTCGGCGGCCGGCGCACCGCCGCCGAACTGGCGGAGCCGGCGGAGATCGGCACGACCGGCCAGATCTACCACCACCTGCGCCAGCTGACCGGCGCGGGCTGGCTCAAGACCGTCGGACGCGGTCGCTACGAGGTCCCGGGAGCCCGGGTCGTCCCGCTCCTCGTGGTCCTCACCGCGGCCCGCCCGTAACCGACACCACGATCTCAGGGGGAATCCGGATGTCCTCGCGCAAACTGCTGATGGTCCTCCACCGCGTGCTCTGGCTGGCGTTCGTCGTCCAGGTGATCGCCTCGTTCGTCGTCGAACTGCCGTACCCGTACTGGGTGGGCTGGCTGCCCGTGATCGTCGCGATGATCCTCGGCGCCGGTCTCTCCAGGACCGCCCGCGGCCGGGTCATGGCCACGCCCCGCGCCACGGTCGAGGTGGACCCGCCGGTCACCGGCCGCTGGTCGGCACTGAACAGCCCGGCGGACCGGACGCCCAGCCACGGCACCCACCAGCTGGGGCAGACGTACGCGATCGACATCACCCGGGAGGACGAGGCGAAGCCCCGCCCGGGCTTCGCATGGCTGTGGCCGGTGGTCCGGCGGAGCGAGGCCTTCCCGGCCTTCGACGCGCCGCTGCTCGCGGTCGCCGACGCGACCGTCGTGCACGCCGAGGACGGGCAGCGCGACCACCTCAGCCGCAACTCGCTGCTCGGTGTCGTCTACCTGCTGCTGATCGAGGCCGGCGCGCGGAGCATCGGGGGATCCCACCGGATCACCGGGAACCACCTCGTCCTCGACCTCGGCGACGGCACGTACGCGATGTACGCGCATCTGCGGCGCGGCTCCCTCACCGTCCGCCCGGGCGACCGGGTCACGGCCGGCCGGGAACTCGCCCGGTGCGGGAACTCGGGCAACTCCACCGAGCCCCACGTGCACTTCCAGCTGATGGACGGCCCGGACCTGGACACGGCGAGCGGAGTGCCGTTCACCTGGCGCGGAGTGGGCGTGCCGAAGAACGGCGAGACGTTCGAGGTGCCGCGCGGTCCGGTCTACTCGGCCTGACCCCAGAAGGCGTCGGAGACGTCGATGTCCTCGACGCACTCGTCGATGTCGGAGATCTTGTCGCCGATGACGGTGAAGACGAGAGCGCCGTTCATCTCGATGCCCATGCCCTTGTCCTCGCGCGTGGCGTAGAACCTGTTCGCCGCCACGGCATGGCCGCGGCCGTCCACGGAGACGCTCTGCAGCTCGACCCGCATCTCGCCGCGGGTGAGTTCGAACATCTTCCGGTACATGTCGAGGACGTTGTCCCGGCCCTTGATGTGCCCGGATATCTGGCTCTCGCCGGGCGAGTGGTGCGTGCAGTCCGCCGTCATCAGCTCGCCGACGGCCTCCATGTCCCCTCTGGTCCACGCGTCGAAGCCCCGGCGGACCAGGGCGGCGTGGGGGTGCTCAGCCATCGCTCATCGACCCCTCTCGGTCGAACGGTTGCGCTGCCGGAAGCCCTCCCCTTCCAGTCTCCGACTACCCTCGCCCCCATGCCACCGGCCAAGAAGCGCACCCGTCGCTACGACTCCGCCAAGACCAGGGCGGCCGTGCTCGCCCAGTTCGCCCACGTACGGGAGGCGGTCGAGGCGCTCACACCCGAGCAGCTCGACGGGCCGACCCGGCTGGGGGAGTGGACGGTGCGGGACCTGGCGGCGCACCTGGCGATGGCGCTCGCCTCGACGGCCCGGAGGCTCGGGGAGCCCGAGCCGGCCCACCGGGAGCTCGCCCTGCTCGACTGGCCCGCGGCCACGGCGACGGAGGCCGCGAGCATCGACGAGGACACCCGGGCGGTGGACACGGCCGATCTGCCGGCGCTGTTCGCGGAGACGGCGGCGCGGTACGAGGCGGCGCTCGCGGACGTCTCCGACGAGCGGCTGGTGCCGACCCGCTTCGGCGCGATGACCGTCGCCGACTTCCTCGTCACCCGGACCGTCGAGCTCGTCGTCCACACCGACGACCTCAACGCGGCGACCGGCGCCGGCGTCCCCTACGACCGGCAGGCCCTCGCCGCCTGTACCCGGCTGCTCGCCGACGCCCTCGCGGCGAAGGCCCCGGGCGGGGCGGTGGAGGTGCGGATCCCGCCGTACGCCGTGGTGCAGTGCGTGGAGGGCCCCCGGCACACCCGGGGCACCCCGCCGAACGTGGTCGAGACGGACCCGCTGACCTGGATCCGGCTCGCGACCGGGCGGGCGGAGTGGGCGACGGAGCTGGACGGGGCCCGGGTCGGCGCGAGCGGCGAGCGGGCCGACCTGAAGGACCTCCTGCCGCTGATGGGCTGAGGTTCCCGTACGGAAGGTCCGGGGCCCGGGCGGCACCGCTCCCGGAAGAGAAACGGAACCGACTTTCGCCCCGGCCCGTCCCACCCCCATGCAGACGCAGACGACGCGCACCCTCGCATCCGCCGCATCCGCCACCGCCCTGGCCCTCTTCCTCGCCGCCTGCGGCACGGAGGGGGGAAGCTCGGGATCCGGTCCCGGCTCCGGATCCGACTCCCTCGCCCCCGACCTGGTCGTCGCCGGTACCCACTGGACGATCGGCGCCGTCACGGTCGACGGCCGCAGGTCCGCCGCCCCGGACGGCGCCCGCGTCGAGTTCGGCGCGGACGGCCGCGCCCGCGGGAACAGCGGCTGCAACACCTTCGGGGCGACCGTCGCCGTGAAGGGGGACACCCTGACCGTCTCCCCGCAGGAGATCACCGAGATCGGCTGTCCCGAGGACCGGCAGCGCTTCGAGAAGGACCTGGTCAAGGCCTTCAGCGGCCCGCTCAAGGGCAGGCAGAAGGGCGAGACCCTCACTCTGGCCTCGGCCGACGGCCGCAACGGCCTGGAGCTGGCCGCCGAGGCGGGTCTCCCGCTCCGCGGCACCACCTGGAAGATCGACGGGCTGGTCTCGGGGGGCACCGCGTCCTCGCTGGCCCCGGGGACCGGGGGCAAGGCCCGGCTCGTCATCGGCGCCGACGGCCGGATCTCCGGCAACCTCGGCTGCAACAACTTCGCCGCCACCGCCCGCGTCGAGGGGAAGGAGCTCACGGTCGAGGGACCCGCGGCGACGACCCGGATGATGTGCACCGGCACGCAGATGCAGCTGGAGACGCAGCTGTACGAGATCCTCGACGGCCCGCTGACCTATCGCCTGGACCACCGGACGCTGACCCTCACCGACTCCCGGGGCGAGGGCCTGACGGCGACGGCCGCCCCCTCTGGCGAAACCTCCGAAGGGACGGGCGGAACGGACGGCCAGGACAAGCCGACGTCCGGGTGAACGAGGCTCTCCGGGGTGCCCTCCGTCACATCGTCGCCGGCCTCCGGGCCTGGTACGAGCGTCCGCTCGGAGGGCACCCGGGGCAGGAATCCCTTACCGCGCCTGCCTCGTAGCCCCCTCCAAGCCGGAGATGATCATTTCGTGCGATCGCACGAGTGGGGTAGGCCCCGCATTTCCTCAATTCGGACCAGTGGTCGAGCCCGTCTACACTCGGAAACGTGCCACGTGGTGACGGTCGACTCAATCACGACCTGCTCCCCGGCGAGAAAGGCCCCCAGGACGCTTGTGGCGTCTTCGGTGTCTGGGCTCCGGGTGAAGAGGTCGCAAAGCTCACGTACTTCGGGCTCTACGCCCTCCAGCATCGGGGCCAGGAATCCGCGGGAATCGCGGTCAGCAACGGCTCCCAGATCCTCGTCTTCAAGGACATGGGCCTCGTGTCCCAGGTCTTCGACGAGACCTCTCTCGGTTCCCTCCAAGGTCATATCGCGGTCGGTCACGCCCGCTACTCGACCACCGGGGCCTCCGTGTGGGAGAACGCGCAGCCGACGTTCAGGGCAACCGCCCACGGCTCGATCGCGCTCGGCCACAACGGCAACCTGGTGAACACGGCGCAGCTCGCCGAGATGGTCGCCGACCTGCCCAAGAAGGAAGGCCGCAACACCCGTGTCGCGGCCACCAACGACACCGACCTGCTGACGGCGCTCCTCGCCGCCCAGGTCGACGACGAGGGCAAGCCGCTCACCATCGAGGAGGCGGCCGCCAAGGTCCTTCCCGATGTCCGGGGCGCCTTCTCCCTCGTCTTCATGGACGAGCACACGCTCTACGCGGCCCGTGACCCGCAGGGCATCCGCCCGCTGGTCCTCGGCCGCCTGGAGCGCGGCTGGGTCGTCGCCTCCGAGTCCGCCGCCCTCGACATCTGCGGCGCCAGCTACGTCCGCGAGGTCGAGCCGGGCGAGATGATCGCGATCGACGAGAACGGCATCCGTACCTCGCGATTCGCGGAAGCGAAGCCCAAGGGCTGTGTCTTCGAGTACGTGTACCTGGCTCGCCCGGACACCGACATCGCCGGCCGGAACGTGTACCTCTCCCGTGTGGAGATGGGCCGCCGCCTGGCGAAGGAGGCGCCCGTCGAGGCCGACCTGGTGATAGCGACTCCGGAGTCCGGCACCCCGGCCGCGATCGGCTACGCCGAGGCCTCGGGCATTCCGTTCGGCGCGGGTCTGGTGAAGAACGCCTACGTCGGGCGCACCTTCATCCAGCCCTCCCAGACCATCCGGCAGCTCGGCATCCGGCTGAAGCTGAACCCGCTCAAGGACGTCATCAAGGGCAAGCGCCTGGTGGTCGTCGACGACTCGATCGTCCGCGGCAACACCCAGCGCGCCCTCGTCAAGATGCTCCGCGAGGCCGGCGCGGCCGAGATCCACATCCGGATCTCCTCGCCGCCGGTGAAGTGGCCCTGCTTCTTCGGCATCGACTTCGCCACCCGCGCGGAGCTGATCGCCAACGGCATGTCGATCGAGGAGATCGGCAAGTCGCTGGGCGCGGACTCGCTCTCGTACATCTCGATCGACGGGATGATCGAGGCGACCACGATCCAGAAGCCGAACCTCTGCCGTGCCTGCTTCGACGGCGAGTACCCGATGGAGCTGCCGGACCCCGAGCTGCTCGGCAAGCAGCTCCTGGAGACCGAACTGGCCGCGGGTCCCGCTGCCACGGCGGCCTCCGACGCGCTCCGCCGCCCGTGAGGTCCGTCGCCCGTAAGACCCCGCTGCAACCGCAGTACGACACGAAAGTTCTTCAGCATGTCTACTGAGTCCTCCGAGCGTGCTCCGCACGCGGGCACTGGTGCCAGCTACGCGTCCGCGGGCGTCGACATCGAAGCGGGTGACCGCGCCGTCGAGCTCATGAAGGAGTGGGTGAAGAAGACGCAGCGCCCCGAGGTCCTCGGCGGCCTCGGCGGCTTCGCCGGCCTCTTCGACGCCTCCGCCCTCAAGCGCTACGAGCGTCCGCTGCTCGCCTCCGCCACCGACGGGGTCGGGACGAAGGTCGACATCGCCCGCCAGATGGGCGTGTACGACACGATCGGCCACGACCTGGTCGCGATGGTCATGGACGACATCGTCGTCTGTGGCGCCGAGCCGCTCTTCATGACGGACTACATCTGTGTCGGCAAGGTCCACCCGGAGCGGGTCGCCGCCATCGTCAAGGGCATCGCCGAGGGCTGTGTCCTGGCCGGCTGCGCGCTCGTCGGCGGCGAGACGGCGGAGCACCCGGGCCTCCTCGGCCCGGACGACTTCGACGTCGCCGGCGCGGGCACGGGTGTCGTGGAGCACGACCGGCTGCTCGGCGCCGATCGCATCCGTACGGGGGACGCGGTCATCGCCATGGCGTCCTCGGGTCTTCACTCCAACGGGTACTCGCTCGTCCGCCACGTGGTCTTCGACCGCGCCGGCATGACCCTCGACCAGCGGGTCGACGAGCTGGGCCGGACGCTCGGCGAGGAGCTCCTGGAGCCCACGAAGATCTACTCGCTCGACTGCCTGGCCCTCACCCGGACCACGGACGTCCACGCGTTCAGCCACATCACGGGCGGCGGTCTCGCGGCCAACCTGGCCCGCGTGATCCCGGACGGCCTGCACGCCACGGTCGACCGTTCGACCTGGGCGCCGGGTGCGATCTTCGACCTGGTCGGCAAGGCCGGTCAGGTGGAGCGCCTGGAGCTGGAGAAGACGCTGAACATGGGTGTCGGCATGATGGCGGTCGTGCCGGCCGAGTTCGTGGACGCGGCCCTGACGACGCTGGCGGACCGGGGCGTCGAGTCCTGGGTCGCGGGCGAGATCACCGAGCGCGGCGCGCACACCACGGGTGCGGAGCTGGTCGGGGACTACGCGAAGTAACCCTCGGCGGTACGAGGTGACGGGGCGCTCCTGAGGGGCGCCCCGTTCGCGTCGGGAGGAGTGCCCGGTTCGCCGTCGTGAGGAGTGCCCCGTGCGTCGTGAGGGGTGCCCCGTGCGCGTCGTACGGGCCCTGCGGCGCCCCGGACGCGGACAGCACAGAAACCCGGCCGGGTGATCCCGGACCGGGTTTCGGTGCTGCGATTCAGAAGGTCAAGCGCGACGCGGGGACGCGCTCGGACCGGACTCGTCGTCCTCGTCCTCGTCGTCCTCGTTATAGAGATCCGCGTACTGGGCGTACGGGTCGTCTTCCTCGTCGTCGTCCTCGAACGGCTCGCCATTCGGCGGCTGGTTCGAAGTCGAAGCGCCCAGCTCATTGGCCAGACGCGTCAGGTCTGTCCCGCCGCTGCTGTACTTCAGCTGGCGGGCGACCTTGGTCTGCTTGGCCTTTGCCCGGCCGCGCCCCATGGCTCGACCCCCTCGGTGACGGGGCTCGGTGGCCCCAGAGTCTTGACACGCGTTCATGATTCGGAACGGACTCTCGACAGAGAGACCGGTCCGTAGGGCTTCAACGGTACCTGTTTCCGCGGGTCTACGGTACGCCGCGCGCATCACATACCCCGGTACAGAACCATCGAGGTGCCCTTTCCTCGCTGGTCAATCGCGATTTTAACCTCTTCTTGAGGGCCGACCCGCCGAGGGGCGTGAGCGAAGTCTCCCCGTGGTCGCTCCGTGGCCCTCCCACGGACGCCTCACGGTCACCCCGCCGACGGGTCGGTCCCGGCCGGCCTCAGGCGCGTCGCGCGTCGGCCATCCGCTGCTCGGCGATCCGGTCGGACGCCGCGGCCGGCGGAATGCCATCGGCCTTCGCACGTGCGAAGATCTCGAGCGTGGTGTCGAAGATCTTCGTCGCCTTCTTCTTGCAGCGGTCGAAGTCGAAGCCGTGCAGCTCGTCGGCGACCTGGATCACACCACCGGCGTTGACCACGTAGTCGGGCGCGTAGAGGATCCCGCGCTCCACGAGGTCCTTCTCGATGCCCGGGTGGGCGAGTTGGTTGTTGGCCGCGCCGCAGACGATGCTCGCGGTGATGAACGGGACGGTCTCCTCGTTCAGAGCGCCGCCGAGCGCGCAGGGCGCGTAGATGTCGAGACCCTCGACGCGGATCAGCGCCTCGGTGTCGGCGACGACGGTGACCTGCGGGTGCTTGTCGGTGATCCGGCGCACCGACTCCTCGCGCACATCGGTGATCACGACCTCGGCGCCGTCCTCCAGGAGGTGCTCGACGAGGTAGTGGCCGACCTTGCCGACGCCCGCGACGCCGACCTTGCGGCCGCGCAGCGTCGGGTCGCCCCAGAGGGTCTGCGCGGAGGCGCGCATGCCCTGGAAGACGCCGTAGGCGGTGAGGACGGAGGAGTCGCCGGCGCCGCCGTTCTCGGGGGAGCGGCCGGTGGTCCACTTGTTCTCGCGGGCCACGACGTCCATGTCGGCGACGTAGGTGCCGACGTCGCAGGCCGTGACGTACCGGCCGCCGAGGGAGGCGACGAAGCGCCCGTAGGCGAGGAGGAGGTCCTCCGTCTTGATCTTCTCCGGGTCGCCGATGATGACGGCCTTGCCGCCACCGTGGTCGAGACCGGCCATGGCGTTCTTGTACGACATGCCGCGGGCCAGGTTGAGGGCGTCGGCGATCGCCGCGGCCTCGGTGGCGTACGGGTAGAAGCGGGTGCCGCCGAGGGCGGGGCCCAGGGCGGTGGAGTGGAGGGCGATGACGGCCTTGAGGCCGGTGGCGCGGTCCTGGCACAGCACGACTTGCTCGTGGCCACCCTGCTCCGAGTGGAAGAGGGTGTGCAGTACATCAGCAGGAACGCCGGTCACATCGGTCACGGTGGTGACTCCCAAGTACGAAGCGGCGGTTACGGACCTCCCTGTGGGTGGGGGAGGACCAGTTCGGCAAGAGAGTAAGTCCTACCTGGGCGTAGATCGGCAGCAGTGCTCAGGATCACCCCCTCCCGGAGTACCTCCGTGGAAGGATTCGCGACATGTCGGTCGCTTCCTCGGTCCTCATCCCCTACGCGTCCTATCTGCGGGTGTACGAGCCGCTGACCGCGTTCCCCGAGCCGGAGCGGACCCACTGGGCCCGGTACGCCCGCCTGCCGCGCACCCCGGGGGCGCAGGAGGAGCTGCGGCGCTCGCTGGCCGACCTGCTGCCGACGCCGCCGGTCCCGGTGCCGGTCCACGAGAGCGGGGAGGCCTTCGTCGCCCGGCTGGACGGGGTGGTGGTGATCTGCCCGTGGCGGACCAGGCTGCGGGGGTGGCTGGCGCTCCAGGAGCTGGCCGGCCAGTTCCCGGAGCCGGTGCTCGACGCGATGCTGCCGCCGGTCGTGCGCGTCCAGGTGGAGAGCGACTACGAGCGCTGGCTGAGCAGGAACCCCGACGCGCGTCCGTGGATCCGCACGGCGGTCTGGCACGTGCCGCTGCGCTGGTTCGCGCTCTTCGGGGACGAGGACCGGGAGTACGAGCCGGGGGAGCGGCCGTCCGGCGCGGGGGCCGACGGTGAGGGAGCGGCCGGTGCGACCACTGCGGTCGGTGCGACCACTGCGGCCGATGCGGCCACCGCGCCCGGTGCGGGCGCGGACGGCGCGGGGAGGGCTCCGGTGCTGCGCTACCGGACGACGATGGCGCAGGCGCGCCGCCGTCTCGCGCGGGCCTTGCGGGCCCTGCGGGAGTCGATCGACGAAGGTCCGATGACGGAGGGCCTGATCGAGGTGGGGCGCTGGCTGGAGGAGTTCCATCCGCGGGCGCTCGTGGAGCTGGACTTCGGCGGTCTGGTGCACGCGGTCCCGGAGGAGTGGCTGGCGGCTGACCGGTCGGCGGCGCAGCTGGCGGAGGGGATCGCGGCGCTGCGGGCCGGCGACGGCGAGCGGGCGAGCGACGCGTACGGGCGGCTCGCGGAGCGCTGGCGGACGGTGAGGGATCTTCGCTTCGCGAATTGACATCAGCCGGGCATCTTCGTCAGGTCGGTATCGACAAGACATGTCCGACGGGTGTAAATGATCTTGTGGCTGTCCGGATACCGCCTGCCCGGTTTTGAATGCCGGGTGGTGTCGGGTCTTTCGGCACCCGCTGGGCGGGGACGTTGGTCCCGATCCGGGCCTTTGGCTCAAGCGTGACGGACAGCACGTAACGCACCCTTGCGCCCATCACCCACCCTCGTGCCAAAATAGGACAAGGAGTCCGGGGAGGGTTCCTTCCGTCCATCTATGGGCGGAACGCTCAGCATTGCACTCTATGGGGGGTCTGAGGACTCCTGATCGCTCTGTGACTGATCGTCACAGTGGCGTGACTGTCCGTTATGGCATGGTCCATCGACTTCCGCCGCTGATGAACACCTGCGAGGGCAATTCCATCGGTTTGGCCGACGTGGCTGGACGGATGGTGTAGTTGTAGTGCCGAGGACAAGCCGTTCGTCCTATAACCGACTCGGCCCGCTTCTGCCATTTCGGGCAACGCGGGTCAAGGTGCAGAATTTAGAGGAAAGAACCGAGATGGTTCGGTTCTCCCGAGGAGGCCGCTCATGACCGCTCGCACCCCTGATGCCGAGCCGCTGCTGACCCCTGCCGAGGTTGCCACGATGTTCCGCGTGGACCCGAAGACGGTGACCCGTTGGGCGAAGGCCGGGAAGCTCACGTCCATCCGCACCCTGGGTGGGCATCGCCGGTACCGCGAAGCTGAGGTTCGCGCTCTGCTGGCGGGTATTCCGCAGCAGCGCAGCGAGGCCTGAGGTCGCGCAGACACCCCGCAGTACCTGCAGTACCCCGTAACACCGGGCCTGTCCGGATCCCCCAATCCGGTCGCCCACACCTAGCTCTGCCGACGGATTCCTGCCCCAACAGGCCTTCGTCAACGATCGCGCTGGACTCCGCCGGGTCTGGCGCGATCTTCTTTTGTGTCCGGCGCCACTCTTCGGGATGCGGTGCAATTGCACATATTAAATCGGGGCGGTGTAGGAAGGGTGTAAGTGAAGCGGTTTCTGAAACTGCTTCAGTGACTCCCGTCACACTGGCGAACTCTTGCCAAAGAACAGCCTCCCACTTCGCGGAACGGCCTCAACCCGCCGTTGGTCATGGGTCGGTGGGACTTTCGTCCCCAGTGCCGCCCGCCGGCCCCTCGGGCCCGCGCGCCGGCTTCTCTGTCCCGTCCGCCGGCTTCTCCGGCCCGCCCTCGGGCTGCTCCGGCCCCTCGGGCTCTTCCCCGGGCCCCTCGGGCTCCGGAAGGTCCATGGAGAGCCGCAGGAGGCGATGACAGACCACGCAGTGGCGGGTGAGGTGTCCGTACCGGGACGCGGCCGCCAGATGGGCGCGCAGCAGTGCTCTCGTCTCGTGCCGAGCTGCGGACGACGCGGCCATGCGCGACCACCTCCGGTGTGGGCCCCCGAATCCCTGATGTCCGGGGTACCGGCGGGCCTGTGGCCCCGTCAAGACACGGGAGCACAAAGAAAGGCCCGCATCTCACGATGCGGGCCTTTCCTGAAAAGCGACTCTGACGGGACTTGAACCCGCGACCTCCACCTTGACAGGGTGGCGAGCTAACCAACTGCTCCACAGAGCCTTGCTCGCAGCCCCTTGTAAGCGGCTGCGAGCAAGACTGTACAGCAGGTCAGGGGGTCCGGTCGAACTCACCGACGGCGACGCCCCGCTACGGGGCCGCCGCGTCGATCGCCTTCACGATCCGCTTGTCCGAGATCGGGTACGCCGTGCCCAGCGCGTGCGCGAAGTAGCTCACCCTCAGCTCCTCGATCATCCAGCGGATGTCGGTGACCTCGGACGGCACCGGGCGGCCCTTGGGGAGCTGTTCGAGCAGCCAGGCGTACTCGTCCCGCATCTCCCGGACCTTCTCCATCCGGGTGGTGTCCCGCTGGACCCCGGTCGGCATCTGCTGGAGCCGCCGGTCCACCGCCACCAGATAGCGCATCAGGTCCGGGAGCCGCTTCAGGCCCGTGCGGGTGACGAAGCCCGCCGGCATCAGCCAGGCCAGCTGGTCGCGCACGTCGGTCAGGTTGTCGATCAGTGCCAGGCTGTTCGTCGACTTCAGCCGGCGCTCGCAGGCCTGCCAGGCCGCCAGGATCTGCTGGACCTGGCCCACCGTCCGCACGGTCGTGTCCACCAGGTCCGCGCGGACCTTGTCGTACAGCTTCCGGAACGACTCCTCGTCCCACGCCGGGCCGCCGTGCTCGGCGATCAGCTTGTCGGCCGCCGCGGTGGCGCAGTCGTCGAAGAGGGCCTGGATCGAGCCGTGCGGGTTCGAGGACAGGGCCAGCTTCTGCTGGTTGGTCAGCTTGTCCGAGGCGAACTTCGCCGGGTTCACCGGGATGTTCAGCATGATCAGCTTCCGGGTGCCCCGCCACATCGCGAGCGCCTGCTCGGCCTCCGTGTCGAAGAGCCGTACGGCGACGGTCGCGCCCTCGTCCACGAGCGCCGGGTACGCCTTGACCGGCTGCCCGCCCCTCTTGGTCTCGAAGACCCTCGTCAGCGTCCCGATCGTCCAGTCCGTGAGCCCCGTGCGCTCCAGGGAGGGCCCGGAGCCGTCCGGGCCGCCCGTGGCCGCCGCGGCGGCCTGGGAGAGCGCCTTGCGGGCCTTGGGACGCAGCTGCAGCCGCAGGGTCTCCAGGTCCTTGTCCTCGGCGAGCTTCCTGCGCCGCTCGTCGACGATCCGGAACGTCACCTTGAGGTGCTCGGGGACCTTCGCCCAGTCGAAGTCGTCGGCCGTCACCGGCACGCCGACCATCCGCTGGAGCTCGCGGGCGAGCGCCCCCGCCAGCGGCTCCTGCACGGGCACGACCACGTCGAGGAAGCGGGACGCGAAGTTCGGCGCGGGCACGTAGTGGCGGCGGATCGGCTTCGGCAGGGAGCGGATGAGCTCGGTGACGACCTCGGCGCGCAGACCGGGGATCTGCCACTCGAAGCCGTCGTCCGTCACCTGGTTCAGGACCTGGAGCGGGACGTGGACGGTGACACCGTCGGCGTCCGCGCCGGGCTCGAACTGGTACGTCACCCGGAACTTCAGCGGACCCTGCCGCCAGGAGTCCGGGTAGTCGTCCTTGGTGACCCCGGCGGCCTTCTCGTTGATGAGCATCTCGCGCTCGAAGTCCAGGAACTCCGGCTCCTCGTGGCGCTTGTGCTTCCACCAGGAGTCGAAGTGGGCTCCGGACACGACGTGTTCGGGGACGCGCTTGTCGTAGAAGTCGAAGAGCGTCTCGTCGTCGACCAGGATGTCCCGGCGCCGCGCGCGGTGTTCCAGCTCCTCGACCTCGGTGAGGAGCTTGCGGTTGTCCGCGAAGAACTTGTGGTGGGTGCGCCAGTCGCCCTCGACGAGCGCGTTCCTGATGAACAGGTCGCGGGAGACCTCGGGATCGATCCGGCCGTAGTTGACCTTGCGGTCGGCGATGATCGGGACGCCGTACAGCGTCACCTTCTCGAAGGCCATCACGGCCGCCTGGTCCTTCTCCCAGTGCGGCTCGCTGTACGTCTTCTTCACCAGGTGCTGGGCGAGCGGCTCGATCCACTCGGGCTCCACGCGCGCGTTGACCCGGGCCCAGAGGCGCGAGGTCTCCACCAGCTCGGCGGACATGACGAAGCGCGGGGGCTTCTTGAAGAGCGCGGAACCGGGGAAGATCGCGAACTTGGCGCTGCGGGCACCCAGGTAGTCGTTCTTCGCGCCCTCCTTCACGTCCTTCATGCCGATGTGGCTGAGGAGGCCCGCGAGGAGCGAGATGTGGACGGACTGCTCCGGCGCGTCCTCCTCGTTCACATGGATGCCCAGCTGCTTCGCGACCGTCCGCAGCTGCGCGTAGATGTCCTGCCACTCGCGGATGCGCAGGAAGTTCAGGTACTCCTGCTTGCACATCCGGCGGAACGAGCTGGAGCCGCGCTCCTTCTGCTGCTCACGGACATAGCGCCAGAGGTTCAGGAAGGCGGAGAAGTCGCTCGCCTCGTCCTTGAACCGGGCGTGCTGCTGGTCGGCCTGCGTCTGCTTCTCCGCCGGCCGCTCGCGCGGGTCCTGGATGGAGAGGGCGGCCGCGATCACCATGACCTCGCGGACACAGCCGTTCTTGTCGGCCTCCAGGACCATCCGGGCGAGCCGCGGGTCCACGGGCAGCTGGGCGAGTTTCCGGCCCTGCGGGGTGAGCCGCTTCTTCGGATCCTTCTCCGCCGGGTCGATCGCGCCCAGCTCCTGGAGGAGCTGCACGCCGTCCCGGATGTTCCGGTGGTCCGGCGGGTCGATGAAGGGGAACTTCTCGATGTCGCCGAGGCCGGCGGCGGTCATCTGCAGGATGACGGAGGCGAGGTTCGTACGGAGGATCTCGGCGTCCGTGAACTCCGGCCGGGTGAGGAAGTCGTCCTCCGAGTACAGCCGGATGCAGATGCCGTCGGACGTACGGCCGCAGCGGCCCTTGCGCTGGTTGGCGCTGGCCTGGCTGACCGGCTCGATCGGCAGCCGCTGCACCTTGGTCCGGTGCGAGTAGCGGGAGATGCGGGCGGTGCCCGGATCGATCACGTACTTGATGCCGGGGACGGTCAGGGACGTCTCGGCGACGTTGGTCGCGAGGACGATCCGGCGGCCGGAGTGCGCCTGGAAGACCCGGTGCTGCTCGGCGTGGCTCAGCCGGGCGTAGAGCGGGAGGACCTCGGTGTTGCGCAGCTGCCGCTTGAGCAGGGCGTCCGCGGTGTCACGGATCTCGCGCTCACCCGAGAGGAAGACCAGGACGTCGCCGGGACCCTCGGACTGGAGCTCGTCGACGGCCTCGCAGATCGCGGTGATCTGGTCGCGGTCGCTCTCCTCGGAGTCCTCTTCGAGGAGGGGCCGGTAGCGGACCTCGACCGGGTACGTACGGCCGGAGACCTCGACGATCGGGGCGTCGCCGAAGTGGCGGGAGAAGCGCTCCGGGTCGATGGTCGCCGAGGTGATCACGACCTTGAGGTCGGGGCGCTTCGGGAGCAGCTGGGCCAGATAGCCGAGCAGGAAGTCGATGTTGAGGGACCGCTCGTGGGCCTCGTCGATGATGATCGTGTCGTAGGCGCGCAGCTCGCGGTCCGTCTGGATCTCGGCGAGCAGGATGCCGTCCGTCATCAGCTTCACGAAGGTGGCGTCGGGGTTCACCTGGTCGGTGAAGCGGACCTTCCAGCCGACGGCCTCGCCGAGCGGGGTCCTCAGCTCCTCCGCGACCCGCTCGGCGACCGTGCGGGCGGCGATCCGGCGGGGCTGGGTGTGCCCGATCATGCCCCGGACGCCCCGGCCGAGCTCCAGGCAGATCTTCGGGATCTGGGTGGTCTTGCCCGAACCCGTCTCACCGGCGACGATCACGACCTGGTGGTCGCGTATCGCCTCCAGGATCTCGTCCTTCTTCTGCGAGACGGGCAGCTGCTCGGGATACGTGACCGCGGGCACGCGGGAGGCGCGCCCGTCGACGCGCTCCTTGGCCTTGGCCGCCTCGACGGCGATCTCGTCCAGGACGGCCGCGCGGGCCTCGGGCTTGCGGATGCGGCGGGCGCCTTCGAGACGGCGGCCGAGCCGGTGGGAGTCCCGCAGCGAGACCTCGGCCAGGACGGACTGGAGGGCGGCGAAGGAAGTAGACATACGGGATCCAGGATCGCACCTGCGGCCGAGAAGCGGCGAACCGATTTACGAGTGGCCGCCCGTGGACCCCACGAGTGGCTCCCCTGGACCCCACGGGAGGCCCCCGGGGATCCCACGAGCGGCTCCCCCGGACCCCAAGGGCGGCCTCCCCGCGACGGGTGGCTTCCGGGTGCGGGGTGGTGGGGTGCGTACTATTTCGGGCACGTCGACCGGACCGGAGAGGTTTCGCATGTTCCGCACCACCCGCGTGCCGGCGGCGTTCGCCGCGCTCGTGGCGCTGGTCCTCGGACTCCTGGTGTGCGGTGCGACGACGGCCACGCCCGCGGGGACGGCCCCGGTCGTCCTGGGCGCCGCCGTACCCGGCTGCGACCCGGGCCACCCGGCCGACGAGGGGGCCGCGGGCCCCGTCGTACCACCGCGCGCGCACGCCTTCGCGGAGCTGCTGCCGGCCCTGGCCGCCGACCGGACGCCGTGCGGCGCCCGGGAACGGGACGCGGCCGGCCGGGGCGTGGCGGCGGGACCGGAGCCACCCGCGCGCGTACCCCTGTCTCCCGTGGAGCTGTCGGTCCTGAGGGTCTAGACGGACGGCCGCCCTCCGCCGTCCTCTTCTCCTTTCCTCTCCTCAGGAGCGCTTCCGCATGTCCAGGTCCAAGCCGATCGTCATCGTCTCCGGGGTGGCCGTCGCCGCCGTCCTGCTCGGCGTCGTCTCGTACACCGCCACCCGGCCCGCCTCCCCCGGCGCCGCCGGCTCCTCCTCCGTCGCCGAGGTCTCCGCCGACCCCTCGGCCGGCGTCTACGCCGAACTGGAGGCGTACGCCCGCCGCGACGCCTCCGACAAGCTCGCCCTCGGCCGCGCCGACGCGCCCGTCGTGCTCATCGAGTACGCCGACTTCAAGTGCGGCTACTGCGGGAAGTTCGCCCGGGACACCGAGCCCGTCCTGATCGAGAAGTACGTCGACAACGGCACCCTGCGCATCGAGTGGCGGAACTTCCCGATCTTCGGCGAGGAGTCCGAGGCGGTCGCCCGCGCGTCCTGGGCCGCCGGGCAGCAGGGCCGGTTCTGGGAGTTCCACAAGGCCGCCTACGCGGAGGGCGCCAAGGAGAAGGGCTTCGGCAAGGACCGGATCGCGGCCCTGGCGAGGGAGGCGGGCGTCCCCGACGCGGCCCGGTTCGCGAAGGACAGCGAGGGGGCGGCGGCCCGCGCGGCCGTGAGCGCGGACCAGGAGCAGGGCTACTCCCTCGGCGCCACCTCCACTCCGTCCTTCCTCGTCAACGGCCGGCCGATCGCCGGCGCGCAGCCGCTGGAGACGTTCACGGAGACGATCGAGGCCGCCGCCGAGGCCGCCAAGGCGTCGAAGGCTCCGAAGAAGACCGAGCCGGCCGACGGCGCCACGAAGCCCGGCCAGGACTCCGCGCGGTGACCTCCGGCATCGGCTATTTCGCCGCCTTCCTCGGCGGCCTGCTCGCCCTGCTCAGCCCGTGCAGCGCCCTGCTCCTGCCGGCCTTCTTCGCGTATTCGATCGACACGCGCGCGAAGCTGGTGGCCAGGACCGGCATCCTCTACGCGGGCCTGGCGACGACCCTCGTCCCGCTCGGCGCGGCGGGCTCCTTCGCGGGCCGCCTCTTCTACGGCCACCGGGACCTGCTCGTCACCGCCGGCGGCTGGCTGATCATCGGCCTCGGCGTCCTGCAGATCCTCGGCCTGGGTTTCGCCTCCCGGCGGATCGCCGAGGCGAGCGGCCGGATCAGGCCCACCTCGGCGCTCTCCGTCTACGCACTCGGCCTGGTCTACGGCCTCGCGGGCTTCTGCGCGGGCCCGATCCTCGGCAGTGTCCTGACGGTCGCGGCACTGAGCGGCAGCCCGGCGTACGGGGGACTGCTCCTCGCCGTGTACGCGCTCGGCATGGCCGTTCCGCTGTTCGTGCTCGCGCTGCTCTGGGAGCGCTACGACCTGGGCCGGCGGTCCTGGCTGCGCGGCCGGCCGCTCCGGGTGGGCCCCCTCACGCTCCACTCGACGTCGCTGCTCTCGGGCCTGTTCTTCGTGGCCCTCGGGACGCTCTTCCTGGTCTTCGACGGGACGACCGCGCTGCCGGGACTGCTGTCCGTGGACGACTCGTTCGCGGTGGAGCAGCGGGTGGCCTCGCTGGGCCGGGCGGTCCCGGACTGGGCCCTGCTCGTCGCGGTGGTGGCCGTGGTGGCACTGGTGCTCGCGCTGCGGGCGAGGCGGGGGAGCCGTTCGGGGGAACGCGAGGAGGCCTGACGGTACGGGGAGGGGACGGCGGCCTCCTCCCCGTACGCGTCTCCGCGCGCAGGCACACGAAGAAGGCCCCGTTCTTTCGAACGGGGCCTTCTGTCTGTGGCTGGGGCCGGGGTCGAACCGGCGACCTATCGCTTTTCAGGCGATCGCTCGTACCAACTGAGCTACCCAGCCACGAAGCCGTTTCCAGCTTCAGCGACTCTGACGGGACTTGAACCCGCGACCTCCACCTTGACAGGGTGGCGAGCTAACCAACTGCTCCACAGAGCCAAGCTTGTGCGCGATCACTAGTCTCGCACACGGTCATGCGTGCCCCCAACGGGATTCGAACCCGTGCTACCGCCTTGAAAGGGCGGCGTCCTGGGCCACTAGACGATGAGGGCTAGAGGCTCACCTGCGCACTTCTCAGTGCGTCGGGGACGTGAGAAGCATATGGGATGCCGGGCGCTATCGCCAAAACGGTTTCCGGCGGGGGGACAATGGGCGCGTGCTGGAGATGACGCGCGAGGAGTTCGAAGAGCTGGTCGCCGAGGCCCTGGACCGGATTCCGCCGGAGCTGACGCGGCTGATGGACAACGTCGCGGTGTTCGTGGAGGACGAGCCCGCCCCGGACGATCCCGACCTGCTCGGGCTCTACGAGGGGACGCCGCTCACCGAGCGCGGCGAGTGGTACGCCGGTGTGCTGCCGGACCGGATCACGATCTACCGGGGGCCGACGCTGCGGATGTGCGAGTCGCGCGAGGACGTGGTCGCGGAGACCGAGATCACGGTGGTGCACGAGATCGCCCACCACTTCGGCATCGACGACGAGCGGCTGCACGCCCTGGGCTACGGCTGAGCCGACCCCCGGGCGCACGCCCGGGGTCTCACGCCCGGGGTCTTTCGGGCGTGTCCCTTGTGGCGCCGGGGGAGTTGGGCAGTGCGACGCGTTCCGTTCCTGCCTGTCGTGCCCTGGAGGTGCCCTCGTGCGCCATTTGCCCACCCGTGTCAGATGGGCCGCCGCCGCGCTGGCCGTAGCGGCCTGCGCCGGCCTGAGCGGCTGTATGAGTGTGAGTGACGAGGGGGCGAAGCCGGCGCCCGGCGCGTCCGGCGGGAAGCGGGGCGTGGCGACCGACTCCGGTGGCGGTGCGGCCGGGGAGCCCGGTGGTGACGCCGGTTCGTGGAACGGCCGGCCGGACGCAGGCGGCCCCGACGTGGCGGGTTCCGGCACGGAGTCCCCGGTACCGAGCGGCTCCGCCTCGGGCACGGCGAAGCCCTCCCCGGGCTCGGTGCTGCCGGTGGAGGGTCCTGGCGGCCCCGGCAGCCCCTCGAAGCCGCAGCCGACGGGCGGTCAGGACGGCCCGGGCGGCGGCTCGGGCGGTGCCGCCGGGGGCGGCGGCAGCGGTGCCGGCGGGAACGCGGGCGGCGGCGGGGGCGCGGCCGACGGCGGCGGCTCCGGCGGTCCGGGCGGCGGGGGCACGCCCACGCCGGAACCGACCGTGGAGCCGACGCCCGAACCGACGCCCGAACCGACCGTGGAGCCGACTCCCGAGCCGACGCCGGAGCCGACCTCCAATCCGACCGATCCGCCGGCCCCCGGGGCCGACACCCAGATGGGTGCGATGCGCGCGGCGGACGGACCGGGAGCGCCCCCCGAGCCGGTGGCGTCACCGCAGGTCGGACCGGTGTGAGGGAGTCCGATTTGCCATAGGTGGGGGAGGGTGCGTATGGTGGTAGATCGTTTGATCCCATTGCCCGGCGCCGACACAGAAGAGCGCCGTGTGGCGCGTACTCTCCCTAGCCGTGGCTGACCGCATTGAGGCGGTCGTTTGCGAAATCACGGAGTTGACGGGCGCGTGCCGAGACTCCGGAAGGTTTCGCATTTCGCATGTCCATTTTCAGTTCTGATCACGCCGTCATGCCCGAGAACGACGAGATCGTCGACGCCGCCGAGGCTGTCGCGGTCGTCGAGATCGACACCGACGACCTCGCCGAGGCCGTAGAGGCCCTCGACATCGACATCGACTCCGACGACGACTCCGTCGAGGAGCCCGCCGAGCCCACCATCACCTTCGGCGACCTCGGTCTGCCGGACGGCGTCGTGCGCAAGCTCGCGCAGAACGGTGTCACCACCCCCTTCCCGATCCAGGCGGCGACCATCCCGGACGCCCTGGCCGGCAAGGACATCCTGGGCCGTGGCCGTACCGGCTCCGGCAAGACCCTCTCCTTCGGTCTGCCGCTGCTCGCCACCCTGGCCGGCGGTCACACCGACAAGAAGAAGCCCCGCGGCGTCATCCTGACCCCGACCCGTGAGCTCGCGATGCAGGTCGCGGACGCCCTCCAGCCGTACGGCGACGTGCTCGGCCTCAAGATGAAGGTCGTCTGCGGCGGTACGTCCATGGGCAACCAGATCTACGCCCTCGAGCGCGGTGTCGACATCCTCGTCGCCACCCCGGGCCGTCTGCGCGACATCATCAACCGCGGCGCCTGCTCCCTCGAGGCCGTCAAGATCGCCGTCCTCGACGAGGCCGACCAGATGGCCGACCTGGGCTTCCTGCCCGAGGTCACCGAGCTGCTCGACCAGGTTCCGGCCGGCGGCCAGCGCCTCCTCTTCTCCGCCACCCTGGAGAACGAGATCGACAGCCTGGTCAAGCGCTACCTGGTGGACCCGGTCACGCACGAGGTCGACCCGTCCGCCGGTGCCGTCACCACGATGACCCACCACGTCCTCGTCGTGAAGCCGAAGGACAAGGCGCCGGTCACCGCCGCCATCGCCGCCCGCAAGGGCCGCACGATCATCTTCGTCCGTACCCAGCTGGGCGCGGACCGCATCGCGGAGCAGCTGCGCGACGCCGGTGTGAAGGCCGACGCGCTGCACGGCGGCATGACCCAGGGCGCCCGTACCCGGACCCTGGCCGACTTCAAGGACGGCTACGTCAACGCGCTCGTCGCGACCGACGTCGCCGCCCGAGGCATCCACGTCGACGGCATCGACCTGGTCCTCAACGTGGACCCGGCCGGCGACCACAAGGACTACCTGCACCGCTCGGGCCGTACCGCCCGTGCCGGCCGCTCCGGTGTCGTGGTCTCCCTGGCCCTGCCGCACCAGCGCCGTCAGATCTTCCGTCTGATGGAGGACGCGGGCGTCGACGCCTCGCGCCACATCGTCGGTGGTGCCGGCGCGTTCGACCCCGAGGTCGCCGAGATCACCGGCGCCCGTTCGCTGACCGAGGTCCAGGCCGACTCGGCGAACAACTCGGCCAAGCAGGCCGAGCGCGAGGTCGTCGACCTGACCAAGCAGCTGGAGCGCCTGCAGCGCCGCGCCGTCGAGCTCCGCGAGGAGGCCGACCGCCTGGTGGCCCGCGCCGCCCGTGAGCGTGGCGAGGACCCCGAGGCCGCTGTCGCCGAGGTGACCGAGGCCGCCGAGGCCGAGGTCGCGGCCGCCGCCGTCGAGGCCGAGCGTGCCGCCCGTGCCGAGGAGCAGCGCCGCGAGGAGCGCCCGGCCCGCGACGAGCGCGGCAACTACGAGCGTCGTGACCGTGGCGGCTTCAACCGCGACGACCGCGGCGACCGCGGTGGCGACCGTGGTGGCTTCCGCGGCGGCGACCGTGGTGGCGACCGTGGCGGTTTCCGCCGCGACAACGACCGTCCGTCCGGTGGTTTCCGTCGTGACGACCGTCCGTCGGGTGGCTTCAACCGTGACGACCGTGGTGGCGACCGTGGCGGCTTCCGCCGCGACAACGACCGTCCGTCCGGTGGTTTCCGTCGTGACGACCGCCCCTCCGGCGGCTTCAACCGTGACGACCGTGGTGGCGACCGTGGCGGCTTCCGCCGCGACAACGACCGTCCGTCCGGTGGTTTCCGTCGTGACGACCGTCCGTCGGGTGGCTTCAACCGTGACGACCGTGGTGGCGACCGTGGCGGCTTCCGCCGCGACAACGACCGTCCGTCCGGTGGTTTCCGTCGTGACGACCGCCCCTCCGGCGGCTTCAACCGCGACGACCGCGGCGGCCGTTCCTTCGAGCGCCGCGACGACCGTCCGGCCGGCGGCCACCGTGGCAGCGACCGTCCGTTCAACCGCGACCGTCGCGACGACCGCCCCGCCGGCGGCGGCTTCCGCCCGGGTGGCGGCGACCGCCCGTACGGCCGTCGTGACGACCACCGCGGCACCGGTTCGACCGGCTCGACCGGTGGCTCCTTCGCCCGCCGCGACGACAAGCCGCGCTGGAAGCGCAACGGCTGAGGTCGACTGACCTGACAACACGCGGGGCCCGTACAGCACTTCGGTGCCGTACGGGCCCCGCGCGCATGCGGACCGGTCCTTCTCCCGGCCGGAACGGAGCGCCCAGGGCCCGCCTCGGGGCCCGTCCCGCGCGCTGTTGGGGGAACGAGGCCCGAGCCGTCCGCGTATACCCGATCGGTTCGGGGGATCTCTCGGGCTATGCTGCACGGGTGTGCTTGTCCACGGGCCGTTAGCTCAATTGGCAGAGCAGCGGACTTTTAATCCGTTGGTTGTGGGTTCGAGTCCCACACGGCCTACGTGTGGCAGGCGGGGGTTTCGGTCTCCGAGCTGCCGAGAAGCGCCCCGACCGGTTTCGACCGGTCGGGGCGTTTCCGTATCCGGGACGCGGTGCGCGGCACCGTGGGTGAATCTGGTTCGTGGACGCTGAGCGTGGAGGTGGGGACCGTGACGGTGAACGGATCCGGTGATCCGATGGACCAGGCCAGGACGCTGGCGCGGTGGGCGCTGGGCGCCGCCGCGGCGGCTGTCGTGCTGCTGCTCACGGGGCTCGGCGGCGCCGGTCTCCTGGTCCTCCTGGGCGCGCTCGTGGGGCTCGTCTGTTCGGCCGTCGGCATCTGGTGGTTCCTCGCCCACCGCGGGCCGCTACGGGTGACCGGCGCCCTGCTGGCCGTCGCCGCGCCGCTCGCCGTCCTCGTCCTGTACGTCGCCTGGGGGCCCTGGCTGACCGGCCTCGGGGCCCTCGCGTCCTGGAGCGTGGCGCTGGTCTGCGCGCGGGCCTCCCTGCGCCTCATCCGGGACATGAACGGCGCGCCGGCCCGTCCGCGGCCGAAGCGGCGGCCCCGGCCCAAGCGCCCCGTGCTGATCATGAACCCGAAGTCCGGGGGCGGGAAGGTCGACCGCTTCGGGCTCGTCGAGAAGGCCGAGAAGCTGGGCGCGCGGGTCGTCCTCATCGATCCGTCCGTCGAGACCGATGTCGCCGCGCTCGCCCGGGAGGCCGTCGCCGACGGCGCCGACCTGCTCGGGGTGGCCGGCGGGGACGGCACCCAGGCGCTGGTCGCCGCCGTGGCCGCCGAGCACGACCTGCCCTTCCTCGTCATCTCCGCCGGAACCCGCAACCACTTCGCCCTCGACCTGGGCCTCGACCGCGCCGACCCGGCGACCTGCCTGGACGCCCTCGTCGACGGTGAGGAACTCCGCGTCGACCTCGGCTCCGTGTCCGGGCGGGCGTTCGTCAACACCGTCTCCTTCGGTGTGTACGCCGATGTCGTCCAGCTCCCCGAGTACCGCGACGCGAAGGCCGGAACCGCCGTCGACGTCCTCCCCGACCTGCTCCAGGGCGGTGGCGGTGACCGTCTCGACGCGACCGCCGACGGCCTCCGGCTCCCCGCCCAGCAGGCCCTCCTCGTCAGCAACAACGCGTACGCCGCGCCCGATCCGTTCAGCGCCGCCGCCGCCCGGAGACCCCGCCTGGACGGCGGGGAGCTCGGGGTGATCGCCATCCGGGTCGACGGGGCCGCGCAGGCCGCCGAGATGGCCGTACTGGGCACCAACTCGACCGGGTTGAACGTCCTGACGGCGGCTCGGGTCGAGGTGACGGGGAAGGCCGCGGCCCCCGTCCCGGTGCCCCCCTCCGTCCTCGTCCCGGCGCCCGCCCGGGCTCCCGGCGCCCCCGGCACCATCGCCGTCGCCGTCGACGGCGAGGCGCTGACCCTCCCCACTCCCGTCGTCTGCACCCTGCGCCCCCGCGCCCTGCGGGTGCTCGTACCGCGTCACCGGCCCGGCGTCATCGAGCCCCAGCCGCCACTGGACTGGCGGCGCATCACCGAAATCGCCTTCCAGACCCCTTCGAGGAGCAGCGGCTCATGACCGGCACCACCACCCCCACTCCCCCTCCCACCACGAACCCCGTCCGGGCCGTCTTCCGGGACCTCCGCGCGATCGACGGCGCCGTCTACGCCGCCGTGGCCGCCACCCCCACGCCCACCCTCGACACGGCCTTCCGCAGGCTGTCGAGGGCGGCGAACCACTCCAAGATCTCGTTCACCGTGGCGGCCGGGCTCGCCCTGGTGCCCGGCCGGCCGCGGCGTGCCGCCCTGGCGGGCGTCGGGGCGGTCGCCGTCGCCTCGGCCACGGCCAACCTGCTGGGCAAGCGCCTCGTCCGCAGGCCGCGGCCGGACCGTGAGGCGGCCCGGGTCGTGGTGGCCCGCCATGTGCCGATGCCGGACTCGGCGTCGTTCCCCTCCGGGCACACGGCGTCGGCGGTCGCCTTCGCGACCGCCGTGGGGGTCGTCTTCCCGCCGGTCGCGGTGCCCCTGCAGGTCCTGGCGATGGCCGTGGGCTACTCCCGGGTCCACACCGGGGTGCACTACCCGGGTGACGTCGCCGCGGGCGCCGTCCTCGGCGTCGCGAGCGCCGCGGTCTCCCTGACGGCCCTGGCCTCCTTGACGCCCGCCAGGGGGAAGTGACCGGGCGTCGGAGACGCGCCCGGCCCCTTCGGCCCCCGGCCGTGCCCGTACGCCGGAGGTCTCAGTACGTCGCGCGGGCCAGGTCCTCCTCCGAGAGGTCGAGCGCGGCGAGCCGCTCCGGGTCCGCCAGGATCTGGAGCTCGACGATCTTGTCCCCGGCGATCGTGAACGCCATGAGCGCGCCCGGGCGTCCGTTGCTGACGGAGAGGAACGCGGGCGCGCCGTTGACGACCATCGGCAGCGCCGCCTGCCGGAACCTGGCGTACATGAGGGCCTGCGAGATGACGGCCTCCGCGCCCCGCACGACCTTGGAGACGGCCGCGAGCGTCCGGCCGCCGTCCGCGCGCAGCACCACGTCCGGGTCGAGGACGGCGAGCAGCCCCTCGAAGTCGCCGCCGTGCGAGGCGGCGAGGAAGGCGTCGGCGATCTCCCGCTGCCTGCGCGCGTCGGGCCCGGGGGCCGGGGTGGCGTCCTGCACGCGGCGGCGGGCGCGGCTGGCGAGCTGGCGGGTGGCGGCCGGGGTGCGGTCCACGATCCGCGCGATCTCGTCGAAGGAGACGGCGAACATGTCGTGCAGGACGAACGCGAGCCGCTCGGCCGGGCCCAGGGTCTCCAGGACGACGAGGAGCGCGAGGCCGACGGATTCGGTGACCTCGGCCGCGTGCTCCGGGTCGGTGGTGTCGGCGACCCGGACGACCGGGTCGGGGACGTAGTACTCCAGCGGGTCCTCGCGGCGCGAGCCGCGCGAGCGCAGCATGTCGAGGCAGACGCGGCCGACGACCGTGGTCAGCCAGCCGCTCAGGTTCTCCACCGCGCTGACGTCGCTGCGGTTCAGCTTGAACCAGGCCTCCTGGACGGCGTCCTCGGCCTCGCTGAGCGAGCCCAGCATCCGGTACGCCACCGCCCGCAGATGCCCCCGGTCGGCCTCGAAGCGGCGGGCCAGCAGCTCCTTGCCGTCGGTGTGGTTGTCGCGGTTCTGGTCCACTCGTCGCTCTCCCCGTTCGCGTCCCGTCATGTCGTCATGACGGACCAAACCTCGTCGATGTGACACCGCCTGTCACGCGCCGTGCGACGGGGCATCGGCGGTCTCGACGATTCCGGTACGTGAGATCCACGCCGCCTCACGGCGAACGCCCGGGATTCCCCGGTCGAAGGCTCGGAGCGCCGGGGATCATCCCTTCAGCGCGGTGATCATCATCCGTAGATTGATTCTCATGACGACGACAACTTCGCAGGTCAACGCCGTACTCCGCACCCCGCCGGCCTCTCCCGCCGCCGCTGCCGCGTACTTCTCCGCGAGCCTCGCCTTCCACGCCGATGTCTCCGACGTGGCCTCCGCGCTGGCCGCGGCGGCCGCCGACGGCACCGACCCGGGCTTCGTGGTGATCGACTCGCGCTCGACCGCCTCCTGGGACCAGGGGCACGTCCCCGGCGCCGTCCACCTGCCGACCGCGCTCATCCCCGAGCAGGCCGAGCGGCTGCTCGACCGGTCCGTGCCGGTCGTCACGTACTGCTGGGGCCCCGGCTGCAACGGCGCCACCCGCGCCGCGCTGGCCCTCGCGGAGAGGGGGTTCCAGGTGAAGGAGATGCTCGGCGGCTTCGAGTACTGGGTGCGCGAGGGCTTCGCGTACGAGACCTGGGAGGGGCCCGCGGAGAAGGCCGCGGACCCGCTCACGGCGCCGGTGGACTCGGACGACTGCGGCTGCTGACGGAAATCGATTTCCGGATCGCCCCGGTCATGCCGTACAGTCATGTTTACCGACGCGGGGTGGAGCAGCTCGGTAGCTCGCTGGGCTCATAACCCAGAGGTCGCAGGTTCAAATCCTGTCCCCGCTACTCAGTAGCAACGAAGGCCCGGATCCAGTCACTGGATCCGGGCCTTCGTCGTTCCCGCAGCTCGGTGCTTGACCTTTACGCAACGTCAAGATCTAGCGTTCTCGGTATGGAGTGGTCGATCCAAGAGATCGCCAAGAAGGCCGGCACCACCAGTCGCACCCTCCGGCACTACGGGGAGCGCGGACTGCTGGAGCCGAGCCGGATCGGCGCGAACGGTTACCGGTACTACGACCAGGCGGCGCTCGTGCGCCTGCAGCGGATTCTGCTGCTGCGCGAGCTGGGGCTCTCGTTGCCCGCGATCGCCGAGGTCCTCGCGGGGCAGCGGGACACGTCCGCCGCCCTGCGCACCCATCTCGCGCTCCTGGAGCAGGAGCGCGAGCGCATCGGACGGCAGATCGCCTCGGTGCGGACCACTCTCCACAAGACCGAGAACGGAGAAGAGCTCATGGCCGACGAAGTGTTCGACGGATTCGACCACACGGTGTACGAGCAGGAGGTCACCGAGCGCTGGGGCCGCGGCGCCCATGAGAAGGCCGACCGCTGGTGGCGCTCGCTCACCGCCGTGCAGAAGAAGATGTTCATGGACGAGCAGTCCGGCATCGCCCGCGACTTCGCGCGGGCGCTCAGGGACGGTCTCGCCGCCGACAGCGACGAGGTGCAGGCGATCGCGTGGCGCCAGGTCGCGTGGCTGTCCACCACCACGACCCCGAGCAAGGAGTACCTGATCGGTCTCGGCCGCATGTACGTCGACGACCCGCGCTTCACCGTGAACTACGACAGGCACGGTGAGGGCACCGCGGTCCTCGTCCGGGACGCGCTGGAGATTTACGCGGAGCGGAACCTGTAGCCGGCCCCACCGCCCGGCCGGCCGCACAGACCCTGGCCGCGCAGCCCCCGGCCGCGCAGACCCTGGCCGCGCAGACCGCCGTCCGCCGGAAGCTTTGGCTGTCGGAAGTAAACGGTGGCCGAAACCGCGCCTGTCCCTTTGTGCGCCCGCACTGCCTCACCGTAGTGTCACGCGCACCATGAGTGACGCACGCGCAGGTGACGTACGACGGCGGGCGCCCGCCGTCCTCGTCCTGCTCGCGCTCCTCGCCCTCCTCGTCAGCGTCTGCCACGGCTCGCACGGGCACGTGCTGCCGCCCTCGGGCTCCGCGGCCGTCGTCTCGGCCCCCGCGCTGCCGCACGGCTGCGAGCGGTCCGGGGAGGCATGGTCCTTCGACGTCCACCTCCCCGCGCAGACCGCCGCCGCGCCCCTCGCCGCGCCGGACGCCGGCGGAGCCGTACTCCTGCCGTACGCGGCCGACCTCCGCACCGACCCCCGCGCGCGCTGTGTCCGGGGCAGGGCGGGACCCGGCCCCGAGCCGGGACGGCTGCTGATCGCCCTCGGAGTGGACCGGAACTGAGCCGGGTCTCGCCCTCGCGTGACCAGGCCCCCTTCCGCGTACTCACCCCAAGGACGCCCCACCCATGAACAACCTGCTGTCCGGCAGCCTGCCGCCCGTCGCCGAGCAGACCGTCGGCAACACCCCCGTCCTCCGCACGGACGACGGCTACTGGGCCAAGCTCGAAGGCTTCAACTTCGGCGGCATCAAGGACCGCGCCGCCCTCTACATGGTCGAACAGGCCCGCCGGCGCGGTGAGCTGCGGCCCGGCGCCCCGATCGTCGAGTCGACCTCCGGAACCCTCGGCCTCGGCCTCGCCCTCGCCGGGGTCCTCCACGGCCATCCGGTGCACGTCGTCACCGACCCCGGCCTCGAACCGATCGTCGAGCGGATGCTCGTCGCCCACGGCGCCCGGGTCCACGTCGTACGGGAGCCGAGCCCCCGGGGCGGCTGGCAGCAGGCCCGGATGGACCGGGTCGCCGAGCTGCTCGTGAGCCTCGACGGGGCCTGGTGGCCCGACCAGTACGGCAACCCCGACAACCCCGACGCGTACGGGGGGCTCGCCGCCGAGCTGTCCGGACAGCTCGACCGGATCGACGTCCTCGTCTGCGCGGTCGGCACCGGCGGCCACTCGGCCGGGATCTCCCGGGCCCTGCGGGCCACCAGCAGCCCCGCGCTCGAACTCGTCGGCGTGGACTCCGTCGGCTCCACCGTGTTCGGCCTGCCGGCCGGGGAGCGGCTGATGCGGGGCCTCGGCTCCTCCATCCACCCGGGCAACGTGGACCACGGAGCCTTCGACGAGATCCACTGGGTGGGCCCCGCCGAGGCGGTACGGGCGGCCCGCCGGCTGGCCTCGCGTCAGTTCGCCACGGGCGGCTGGAGCGTCGGCGCGGTCGCGCTGGTCGCCGGCTGGCTGGCCCGGACCCGGCCGCGCGGGACGAGGATCGCGGCCGTCTTCCCCGACGGGCCGCAGCGGTACTTCGACACCGTCTTCAACGACGAGTTCTGCGCCGCCCACGGTCTGCTCGACGGGCCCGTACGGGAGGATCCCGCCGGGTACGTCTCCGCCGACACGGTCAGCGGCTGGACCCGCAGGGTCATGGACCGGACGGGGCCGGCACGTTGAGCACGACGACAGCGCCGCCCAAGGGCGGGGTCTGGAAGCAGAGCCGTAGCTTCGAACCGGCCGTCCGGCTCCTCTTCCTCAACCAGCTCACCATCAACCTCGGCTTCTACATGCTCATGCCCTACCTGGCCGCGCATCTCGCGGACGGGCTCGGCATGGCGGCCTGGTCGGTCGGGCTCGTGCTCGGCGCCCGGAACCTCTCCCAGCAGGGCATGTTCCTCGTCGGCGGGGCACTCGCCGACCGGCTCGGCTTCAAGCCGCTCATCGTGGCGGGCTGCGCCCTGCGGACGGTCGGCTTCGGAGCGCTCGCGTTCGCGCAGTCGCTGCCGATGCTGATCGCCGCCTCGCTCGCGACCGGGCTCGCGGGGGCGCTGTTCAACCCCGCCGTACGGGCCTGTCTCGCGGCCGAGGCGGGAGAGGAGCGCCGGGTCGAGGCCTTCGCGCTGTTCAACGTCCACTACCAGGCGGGCATCCTGCTCGGGCCGCTCGTGGGGGTGGCCCTGACGGGGGTGTCGTTCCGGCTGACGTGCGGGGTGGCGGCGGTGCTGTTCGCCGGGCTGACCCTCGTACAGCTGCGGTACATGCCCGCACGGGGCGAGCGGCGGGAGCGGGACGGGGAGGGGCGCGGGCAGTTCCGCACGGTGCTCTCCCACCGCACCTTCTGGCTGTTCTCGCTCGCGATGACCGGCTCGTACGTGCTGTCGTTCCAGGTCTATCTGGCGCTGCCGCTCGCCGCCGGGGGCACGGGGCCCACGACCGCGCTCTTCGTCGTCTCCGCGCTGGTCGCGCTCGCCGGACAGCTGCGGATCACCGCCTGGTGCAAGCGGCGGCTGAGCCGGGAGAAGTGTCTGGTCCTCGGGCTCGCCCTGATGGGCGGTGCCTTCCTGCTCCCGGCGGCCCTGGGCAGGGGCCTGGTGGGGCTGCTGGGGTGCGCGGCGGTCCTGGCCGTCGCGAACGCGGTGCTCTACCCGTACGAGATGGACACCGTCGTCGCCCTGTCGCGGGGGCGCTGGGTGGCCACCCACTACGGGCTCTACAACACGGTGTGCGGGATCGGGATCACCCTCGGGAACCTGGGGACGGGCGCGCTGCTCGACGTGACGGGGTGGTCGGCGGTGCCGTGGCTTGCGCTGTGCGCGGTGGGGCTGGGGTGCGCCGCGGCGATGGCCCTTCTGGCGAGGGGCGGGCGGCTGGCGGAGGGAGCGACGCCGGCGGACTGAGCCGGGGCGGGGCCACGGTGCGTACCCGCGCGCGCGGCCGGGCCCGGTCCGTCTCCCCGCGCGCGTGGCCGGGCCTTCCCCCGGGTCCGTACGCCAGTCGGCCCCGCGGGAGTCGCCGCCCCGGGCGGCGGCGGCCACCCTGGGAGGGCGCGGTACGGGCCGCGGCCGGGTACGGACCGGGCAGGAGAGCACAGGTGGGGCACCCCCCAGGAGCGATCGGCGGGCGGCGGGGCGGCGAGGGCCGCCGCCCGTACGGGGGTGCCCGGCGGTTCATCCGGGCGCTCCCGCCGCTCATCATCGTGGGCGGTGTCTTCTTCGACGTCCTGACGCCGCCCCAGTACAGCGCGGCGCCGATGTTCTCCGCCGCCCCGCTGATCGCGGCCCCCTTCTTCTCCACCCTCACGACGCTGCTCACCGGGATCGCGGCCGTCCTCGCCTCCGTCGGGCTGCACGTCTACAACGACACGGCGACCCGGATCCCTTCGCTCACCGAGTTCCTGACCGTGCTCACGGTCTCCGCGCTCGCCATGCTCATCAACCGGGTCGTCCTCCGCAGCGGCGAGCGGCTGGCCTCGGCGCGGGTCATCGCGGAGACCGCGCAGAAGGCGGTGCTGCCGACGCCCGCCGAGCGGATCGGCGGGCTGCAGTGCGCGGCGCGGTACGAGGCGGCGCAGGCGGACGCGTTCATCGGCGGCGACCTGTTCGCCGTCCAGGACACCCCCTACGGGGTACGGCTCGTGGTCGGCGACGTCCGCGGCAAGGGCATGGACGCGGTCGAGGCCGTCGCCGTCGTCATCGGGGCGTTCCGGGAGGCGGCCGAACAGGAGCGGACCCTGGAGGGCGTGGCGCAGCGGCTGGAACGGGCCCTTGCCCGGGAGGGCACCCGCCGGCACGGGCTCGACGCCTTCGAGGGGTTCACCACGGCCGTCCTCGCCGAGATCCCGCGCGGTGACGGGGGCGGCACCTTCGACGGTTTCGTACGGGTCGTCAATCGCGGGCACCCGCCTCCGCTGATGCTGTACGCGGACGGGCGCCTGGACACGATGGAGCCGGGCGAGCCGGCGCTGCCGCTCGGCATGGGCGAGCTGGCGTCGTGGCCTGACCGCGCCGAGGCGCGGCCGTACCCGCCGGGCGCCACGCTGCTCCTCTACACCGACGGCCTCTCGGAGGCGCGGAACGCCGAGGGCGTCTTCTACGACCCGGGGGAACGGCTCGCCGGGCGGATCTTCCCCGGGCCCGAGGAACTGCTCGACGCGCTCGTGGACGACGTACGGCTGCACACCGGCGGCGGGTCGACCGACGACATGGCGCTGCTCGCGGTGAGCCGTCCCGCGACGGGGCAGCCGGAGCGTCGCCGGACGATGCCGGTGGTGCCGCCGGGCGGGTCCGGATCCCCCCGAGGCGGGCCCGGTCACCGGCCGTAGTCGCAAGGTGTCTCACTGCGATAACAATTGACATAACGTCAGATCGCGAGGGTTTCGGCTTCCCTTACTGAAGGGGGGTCAACTCGGACCATTCCCTCCCAATTCAATGAATGATCAAGAGGAACAGCTTGGAATCGGCACCCCGTGTCTATTAACGTTCGATAACGCAGCGCGGTCGTCCCAGCCGTCGCAAGAGGCGGCACCGTGCGCACGCGCCGAATCCTGAAAAGGAACCGGGGAACCACTACTTGGGGTGAATCGGGCCCTTCGCACTTGTGCGACCGTGCCCGTAGGAGACCTTCCTGCTCCGAACCCGTCAGCTAACCCGGTAGGCGAGAAGGAAGGAAAGGAGCGCGCCTCCGTGGCGTCCAACACTCCCGCACCCGAAGCCCCCTTCGATGCCTTCGGTGGTGGTGCGGGTCCTGCCGCCCCGGACACCGAGTGGAACCCCACCGAGGGATCCCTCCGCGCCGAGAGCCGCTCCGGCGGCCGCCACCGTGTCGTCAAGCAGCGCTCCAACTTCGCCCGCTCCTCCACCGTCCTCGGCGTCGGTGTGATCGCGGCCGTCGGTGCGGGTGGCCTCGCCACCGCGCAGGAGAAGCCCCCGGTGGCCATATCGCTCCCGGACCTGCCCGACCTCCACCTGCCGGACGCCCACGACCTCCCCGGTGTCGGCGACCTCCTCCCCGAGGAGACCCAGGAGACGGTCAGCGCGGCCCGCGCCAACCCGAACCCGCTCACCGTCGCCACGTACGCCACCCTCGACGACGCGCAGGGCACCAAGGCCCCGCAGATGCAGCAGGCCGGCCTGGTCACCCAGGACGGCCCGGCGGCCGAGGCCGCGCCCGGCGCCGGCGACGCGGGCGAGGCCCTGCGCGCCCGCATCCTCCAGCAGGCCGAGCAGCAGCAGGCCTCCGCCGACGCCGCCGACAAGGCCGCGGCGGAGAAGGCGGCGGCCGAGAAGGCCGCCGCGGAGGCCGCGGCCAAGGCCGACGCCGCGGAGAAGGCGGCCGCCGAGGCGAAGGCCAAGGCCGAGGCGGAGGCCAAGGCGAAGGCGGAAGCCGAGGCCAAGGCGAAGGCCGAGGCGGCGGCCGAGGCCGAGCGCCTCGCCAAGCTGGCCGCGAGCTACACGCTGCCCCTCTCCTCGTACAGCCTCAGCGCCACCTACATGCAGTCCGGCTCGATGTGGTCCTCCGGCTACCACACCGGCCTCGACTTCGCCGCCCCCACCGGCACCCCGCTCAAGGCGGTCCACGGCGGCACGATCAAGTCGGCCGGCTGGTCCGGCTCGTACGGCTACCGCGTCGTCCTGGAACTCTCGGACGGCACCGAGATCTGGTACGCCCACATGTCCTCCATGACGGTCTCCGCGGGCCAGACCGTGGGCACCGGCGAGACCATCGGCCGCGTCGGCGCCACCGGCAACGTCACCGGCGCCCACCTCCACATGGAGGTGCACACCCCCGGCGGCTCCGGCCTCGACCCGGCGGAGTGGCTGCGCTCCAAGGGCCTCAGCCTCTGACCCGACCGGGTCGCCACGACGGCGACCCGGTCCGCCCGCCCTACCGCGCGGGCGCGCCGGCCCCGGCCTCCGCCACCCAGGCGTCCAGCTGCTCCCGGGTGGTGCCGGGGTCGGCGACCAGCGCACCCAGGTCGTCGCCCTCGACGACGGTGGTCGCCAGGGCCGGGCACCTGCGGCAGCCCTCCACACCGACCTGGACCCACCACTTGCAGTGGGCGCGCAGATGACACCGCGGCACGCTCCGACGCTCGTCCGCCGGCGTTGCGGCCACCCGCTCCACCAGGCCGCAGTCATTGCCCCTGCGGTGCAGACAGTTGCTGACGCAGTGCGACGCGAAGCGCAGGACCCGGGTCGGCTCGACATCCTTCGGGATGACCGGCAGCACGTCTCGGGCCGGCACGGGATCGGCGAGGTACACGACCTCGCCGCCCTGCCCCGACCGCACTCCCAGGACGACCGACTCCGGTGCGTCGGCCTTGCCGCTCGGGCACCATGTCCTGCTCGCTCCGGAACGGTCCGCGGTGCTCATCTCCACCTCCTCGTCCGTCGGGCGGGACCGCTAGACGATCTGGCCGGCGCAGGCCGGAGTGCAGGCCGCTGCCGTGCGCTCCTGCTCGACCGCCTTGGCCAGGTGCGCCTCCAGCTGCGCCGAGGTGATCTGTCCGGGCTTGGGCGAGGACTGCGCGGACGCGGCACCCGCTCCGCCGAGAACGAGCGCGGCGGCCGCGAGCGCGGCCGCGGTACCCCCGACGGCGGGACGACTCGTGTACTTCATGCTGCAACCTCCTGGATGGGTACGAAAGGCGTACCGGCACGCTAGGAGGCCCCGGAGCCCGTCACCGGCAGTTCGGGGCGGCTGTCGGGGGGCGGTCGCGTCCGCCCCTAACTGCGGTACGGGTTGAAGCCGTCGTAGTCCAGGTACTGCGGCGGCGCCCAGACCTGGCCCGTCGCCCGCGCCGCGTACGTCAGGGCGGGGGACGCCACCGCCCGGCGCTGCCACAGATGGTGCAGCAACTCCTGCTCACGGGCCGGGAAGTCGGGCCCTGCCGTGCCGCGCCGGGCCCGGTCCCGCAGGAACGCCAGGGTCGTCGCGAAGGACTCGTACTCGCCGACGGCCCGCGCCGCCGGCGGCCCGTACGTACGGGCGGCGAAGGAGCGGGCCAGCTGGCGGGCGCGCATCGAGGAGAGCGCGAGCGGCTCGGCGGGGGAGAGCCAGCCGGCCGCCGCGTACGCCGGGAGCTCGCCGGATATCGTGCGCAGCTCGCGCTGCCGGCTCCAGACCGCGAGCCAGGTCAGCAGGCCGAAGGCCGGGACCATGAGCGCCCCGTACACCGCGTAGAAGGTCAGGGGGCCGCCGAAGGTGGCCGAGCCGTTCCACGCGGCGTGCAGGCCCATCGCGAGCAGCAGCCCGGCGAGCGGCAGCAGCACCCGCCGCAGGCGCTTGCCGCGCGGCGCGAGGGCGGCGAAGCCGAAGCCGACGCCGGTGAGCACGGTGAAGAGCGGATGCGCGAACGGCGACATGACGACCCGGACGAAGAAGGTCGCGGCGGTCACCGAGCCGAGGCCGGTGGAGCCGAACTCCTGGTCCTCGCCGAAGGCGTTGCCGAGGTAGAGGATGTTCTCGGTGAAGGCGAAGCCGGTCGCGGTGAACCCGGCGATCACGACCCCGTCGACGAGCCCGCCGAAATGCCTCCTGCGGAAGAGGAAGAGCAGCAGGATCGCGGCGGCCTTCGCGGTCTCCTCCACGACGGGCGCCACGACGGTCGCGCCGAGGGTGTCCGCCGAGGCGGGATCGGCCGTGGCCGTCGCGATCCAGCGGACCGCGAAGGAGTTCGCCAGGATCGCGACGAGCGCGGCGGCGAAGGCGCCCCAGGCGAACGCGAAGAGCAGGTTCTTCCAGGGACCCGGCTCGACCCGGTCGAGCCAGCGGAACGCCGCCATCAGCAGCGGTACGGGAAGCACGGCGAGGCCCAGGCCGACGAGGAACCCCTCGGTGCCGGTCTGCTCGCGGACCAGCCCGAGGATGAACAGCGCGCAGATCGCGAGCACGGTGACCAGCGCGACGGCCCGGACCACCCTGCTGCGCCAGAAGTCCCGGCGGGGCCGGTAGCGCCACTGGGACCGGTCGGCGGCGGCAGGGAAGGCCGGCTCCTCGGTGTCCCGGTGGGGGACGGGAGCGGCACCGGCTTCGGTGGGGACGGGGAAGGACACGTCAGCGACCCTAACGACCCGCACCGACAGCCGGGAAAGGGTTAAGCCCCCGGGGAGATCCCCCGGTCACCTCCTCCGGAAGAGGAGATCGTTCACGACGTGGCCCTTGTCGAGGCCCTGTCCCTCGAACCGGGTGAGCGGCCGGAAGGCGGGCCGGGGCGAGAAACCGCCCTCGGCCTGGGTGTTCTCGAAGTCGGGGTGCGCGGAGAGCACCTCCAGCATCTGCTCGGCGTACGACTCCCAGTCGGTGGCGCAGTGCAGCACGCCGCCGGGCTTGAGCCGGGTCGCGAGGAGGCTGAGGAACTCGGGCTGGATGAGCCGCCGCTTGTGGTGGCGGGCCTTGGGCCAGGGGTCCGGGAAGTAGACGCGGCAGCCGTCGAGGGAGTCCTTCTCGAGCATCTCGCGGAGCAGGATGATCGCGTCGCCGTTGGCGACCCGGACGTTGGTCAGGCCGTTCCGGTCGGCGAGGCCGAGGAGATTGCCCTGGCCGGGGGTGTGGACGTCGACGGCGAGGATGCCCGTGCCGGGGTCGGCGGCGGCCATCTGCGCGGTCGCCTCGCCCATGCCGAAGCCGATCTCGAGGACGACGGGGAGGCCGTCGAACATCTCGCCGAGGTCGAGGACCCGCTTGCCGTCGATGTCGAGACCCCAGTCGGGCCACCGCTTCAGCAGGGCCTCGGCCTGACCGGCGGTGACGCGACTGCGCCGCGGCTGGAAGCTGCGGATCCGCCGCTCGTGGTGAGACCCGGCGGGATCGGGCATGGGGCCCTCGCCGGGCGCGAACCGCTGACTGCCCCGCTGCGAGACGGGCCGTACGGACTCGGCGGGGTCGGCGACGGGACGCGCGATGTTCTCTGGCTGCTCAGACACAATGACCCGATTCTACGGCGAATCCCGCGGCCCACCCGGCGGTGGGCTACAGCCGCGCCAGGGCCCGCCCCGCCACCTCGCGTCCGATCGGCAGCGACGCCGTCGCCGCGGGCGAAGGCGCGTTCAGGACGTGGACCGTCCGCGGCGCCTCACGGATCAGGAAGTCGTCGACGAGCGTCCCGTCCCGCAGCACCGCCTGCGCCCGCACCCCCGCGTCCGCCCGCCGCAGGTCCGACTCCGACACCACCGGCAGCAGCCGCCGCACCGCCTCCGTGAAGGCCCGCTTCGACACCGACCGCCGCAGCTCACCCGCCCCGTACCGCCAGTGCGCCCGGGCGATCGCCCACGAGCCGGGCCACGCGAGCGTGCCGGCCAGCTCGCGCGGGCGGACGACGGACCAGCCGTACCCCTCCCGGGCGAGCGCCGGGACCGCGTTCGGCCCGATGTGGACGCCGCCGTCGATCCCCCGCGTCAGATGCACCCCGAGGAACGGGAAGGCCGGGTCCGGCACCGGATAGACGAGACCCCGCACGAGCGAGGGGTCCTTCAGCTCGTAGTACTCCCCCCGGAAGGGAACGATCCGCATGCCCGGGTCGTCGCCCGCGAGCAGCGCGATCCGGTCGCAGTGCAGCCCCGCGCAGTTGACCAGGACCCGCGCGCGCACCACCCGGCCGTCCGCCGTCCGCACGGCGACCCCCCAGGGCCGCCGGTCGATGACGGCGACCTCGGCCCCGTACAGGATCCGGGCCCGGGAGGACTCGGCGAGCCGCCGGGACACCGCCCCGTAGTCGCAGATGCCGGTCGTGCCGACGTGGATCGCGGCCAGGCCCGTCACCCGCGGCTCGTACTCGCTGATCTGGGCGGGGCCGAGCTCGCGCACCGGGATGCCGTTCTCCCTGCCGCGCTGCACGAGCGCGTGCAGCCGGGGCAGCTCTTCGCGCGCGGTGGCGACGACGAGCTTGCCCGTCACCTCGTACGGAATGTCCCACTCCGCGCAGAACTTGACCATCTCGGCCGCGCCCTCGACCGCGAACCGGGCCTTGAGCGACCCCGGCCGGTAGTAGATCCCGCTGTGGATCACCCCGCTGTTGCGCCCGGTCTGGTGGCTCGCGAGGGCGTGCTCCTTCTCCAGGACCGTGACCCGGGTGCCGGGAGCGGCGCGCGTCAGGGCGTACGCCGTCGACAGACCGACGATCCCACCGCCGATCACCAGCACGTCACAGTCAAACACCAGCGCCACCTCCCACCCCCGATAGTGCACTGGCCCACTGACAATCCCGTGAAACCTCGCGCGACGGCACGAGACGCACGTCACGCCGAAACAGGCCACGCCGACGCCCGTCGTGCCGCCGCGGGGCGTGCCGACGCGGGTCGGGCCGGCTCACGTCAGGCCGGCTCGCGTCGCGCCCCTCGCGTCGGGGGCGACGAGCGGCGCCCCCGGCCCTCACGCCGGTGCGACGAGCAGTGGCCTGGCACGCTCCCGCAGTTCCATGACCCTGGGCTCGTCCCCGTACGGCTCGAGCCGGTGCAGCAGATCCCGTACGTACTCCGTCGTCCGCGCCGACGAGATCCGCCCCGCCACCTCCACCGCGCGCGTGCCCGCCGCGCAGGCCGCGTCCAGATTGCCCGACTCCAGCTCGGCGACGGCCGAGACCACCAGCCGCAGCCCGTGCGAGCGGACGAACTCCTCCGTCGGCCGCGAGAGCGCCTGCTCGGTGAAGCGGCGCACCTCGCGCGGTGCCTTCAGGTCGCTGTAGCACTCGGCGGCGTCGGCGCAGAACCGGTCGTACGAGTAGAAGCCGAGCCAGGTCGGGTCCCCGTCCCCCTCGCGGGAGCGCTCCAGCCAGCCCTCGGCGGACTTGAGCGCGGCCGCCGCGGCGACCCCGTCACCGGCCTTCGCGTGCGCGCGTGCCTCGACCAGCCGGAAGAAGGACATGGTGCGGGCGGTGGCAAGGCCACGGTTCCGCTCGAGCGCGGCCTGGGCGAGGTCGACGCCCTCGTCGGCGAAGCCCCGGTAGGTGGCCTGGAGGGACATAGAGGCGAGGACGTAGCCGCCCAGGGGCACGTCGGCGGCGGCGCGGGCGAGCCGCAGCGCCTGGATGTAGTAGCGCTGGGCGGCCTCCTGCTGCCCCGTGTCGAAGGCCATCCAGCCGGCGAGCCGGGTGAGCTCGGCGGTCGCACCGAAGAGGGCCCGGCCGACCTCGTCGGAGTACGAGGCGAGCAGCAGCGGGGCCGCGTCCACCCGTAAGCACTCGGGGACCATGGACGAACGCCAGTCCCCGCCGCCGTACTTGGAGTCCCAGCGGCGCGCGTCCTCGGCGGCCTCGCGGAGCTTGGCGACGTCGCTGTGCCCCACGCGCACGTACTCGGTGGCGGCCGAGACGCTCGCCGCGCCGCCCGTGGCGCCCCCGCTCCCGCCCGTGCCCCCGGGCCCCGGCGGGCGCGGTGCCTCGCGCTCCACCGACGGATCGGCCGGGGTTATGAGCCAGCGGGACGCCGGCGTCGCGTACGCGCTCACCGCGAAGGAGCCGGCGAGCGACTGCCAGATCCCGCCACCACCGGCCCGCCGCCCGGCGAGATCCAGCCGGTACAGGTCGGTCGCCGAGCGCACCGCCTCGCCCACGTCGCGCGGGAACGCGAGGCCCACCTCGGGCGCGGGGTCGGCGTCGGCGAGCCCGATCTCGTGCAGCGGCACGGGCCGGCCGAGCTTCTGCCCGATCGCGGCGGCGATCAGGTGCGGCGCGGCGCCCTGCGGCACCATGCCCTTCGACACCCACCGGGCGACCGAGGTCTTGTCGTAACGAAGCGTCAGGCCCCGTTGCGCACCGAGGTCGTTGACGCGCCGGGCCAGCCCGGCGTTGCTGATTCCCGCGAGGGCGAGAACCGTGCCGAGCTTTTCGTTCGGCCCGCGTTGCTCCCTGGACATGACGCCACCCCTCGACAACCCAGACGGCCGCCACGACGCCGGGCATAGGCGTGCGGCATTCGTAAACACAGCGTAGTTCGCCGCATCCCTACCGTTAAGGGGCGGTGTTCCGTATGGCGAGATTGTTGTGTGAAAGACCGACAGCCGGGCCCGGGGGACCGGCTCGTGCTCCCGCCGTGTGGCCGTGCGCCCGGCCGTGCGCTCTCTCGGGGTGGCCGGGGGAGCGCTTCCATGAGTAGCGCGTGGGTCGGCCCGCTCGGCCGGGAAAGTGTCCCGGACCAGTGGGCTGGGGGATACCGCCGCCCCATTCCCCGCGGGCGGCGGACGGCACCGGGAGGCGGGAGCGCCTCCCGGGCTGCCGGTGGCCGGTGTGAAGCGGTGTGCGTGGGCGGGTGCCCCGGACGCTTCTCACGCCCACCGAGGAGGGGCGATATTTGGCCGAATGACGCCGGTGTTCAACTGGCCCATGCCAGGGGCGCATTCGGCTTTCGCGCGCGTGCACCCGGACTCCGCCCCGTGCGCCGTTGTCGTGGCAGCATGTCTCCCACCGAAACGGATGTGGAGGCGCCGATGCGATGGCTGGTGGGCTGGAGCAGTGTCGCCGCGGGCTTCGCAACGGCGGCCGGGCCCAGGGCGGGCTCGGTGAGCGGCTCGTACGGCGGCGGATACGGCTCCGGCTCGGGCGCCGGCTACGTCTCGGGCTCGGGCACCGACCACAATTCCGGCTACGGCTCCGCCTCGGGTCCCGGCTACGGCCACGCGGCCGCCACCGAGGGGCGCACGGTGCAACCGGTCGGCGCACAACTCCTCTGGGGCGACCCCGATCCGCTGTGGGCGGTCGGCGACTGGCGCCCCGACGAGGTGCGGGTCGTGGCCGTCGACGACCACACCCGCCTCGCCGTCCTCGGCTGTTGCGCCGCGAGCGACGAGCAACTGCGGATCGGCCTGCTCACCGCGCGCGGGGGCGCGCTGCGGCATCTCACGGCATGGCCGGGCAGCTACACCGCGGTCGTCAAGGCCGGCCGCCGGGTCACCGTCACCGGTGATCTCGCGGGCGCCCGGCCCGTGTTCCACACCCCGTGGGCCGGCGGCACCGCCTTCGCCACCGCCGCCCTGCCGCTCGCCGACCTGGTCGAGGCCCAGCTCGACATCGGCCACCTCGCGGCGCTGCTCGCCTGCCCGGAGACCCCGGAGGCGCTGCGCGACTCCACCCCGTACGAGGGGGTCAGGCGGGTGCCGCCGGGCCACGCGCTGATCCTGCGGGAGGGCTCGCGCGAGATCACCGGCTACGAGCAGGTCGCCTCGCTCGCGGTCGCGGCGGCCCAGTCCGATCCCCGGCAGGCCGTCGAGGGGGTCAGGGACGCCCTGATCGAAGCCGTACGCGCGCGGCTCACCGCCCCGCGGCACGCGCCCGAGGCCCCGCTGCCCGACCCGGGCCCGGTGCCCGGCATGGGGCCGGCCGACCGGCGCGCGGCCCGGGGCGCGGGCCCGGCGCCCGGCATCGGCGCCGACCTGTCGGGCGGCAGCGCGTCCGGCACGCTCGCACTGCTCGCGGCGGGCCTGCCCGGGGTGCCGGGCACGATCACCGGGCAGGGCACGGGCGCGGGGGAGCGGCTGCTCGCGGTCACCTTCAACGACCTGGCCACGCGCGCGGGTGCGGACCGGGAGGACGAGCTGAAGCGGGCCGGGGCGATCGCGGCCGACCCGCGGCTGCATCACGTGGTCGTCGCGGGCGGCGAGGAGGCGCTCCCGTACGCCGTGCTCGACGGGCCGCTCACGGACGAGCCGGGGCCCTCCCTCGTGACGGCCGAACGGCACCGGAGACGGCTCGCGGGCGGCAGCGCCGACCACTTCACCGGCATGGGCGCCAAGCAGGTTCTGGACGCGCACCCGGCGCGCCTCGCGGACCTCCTGATGGACCGCAGGCGCCGCTCCCTGGTGCGTCCGGTGACAGCGCTCGCGAAGGCCTCGGGGACCTCGGCGGGCTCGCTCCTGGTGCCGCTGACGGTGTACCGGGCGGCGCGGAAGCTGGCCCGTACCCCGTACCGGACGGGCCTGGAGGCGGCCGCCCAGCGGGTCCTGGAGGCGAACCGCACGGCTTCGGACGGCTTCGGCCCCCTGGAGGCGTCCCTCTCGGCGCTGACCTGGTCCCGGCCCGGGCCCGCGGCGCGGTGGCTGACGGGGGAGGCGCTGGCGGAAGTATCGGTTCGCCTGAACCGGGCGGCGACACTGCCGACCTCCGTCCAGCGTCCGGGCGAAGCACGCGCGCGTGCCGCGCTCGCCCGCGCGGCGGGCGACCACCGGGTCCTGGAACAGGCCGCGGAGATCCGCGGCCAGCGCCTGCACGCCCCCTTCCTCGACAACCAGGTCGTACGGGCCTGCCGCGCCCTCCCGGAATCGCTCCGGGTCCAGCCCGACGCCCGGGCCAACGTCCTGCGCACGGTCCTCTCCGGCGCCGGCATCCACGACCTCCCCACCGGCTGGGGCGCCCCCCACCCGGCGGTCCCGGCCGGCGCCACGCGCGCGGGCCTGCGTGCCGCGCTGCCCCACCTGATCGCCCTCTTCGACGCGCCGCTGCTCGCCGACGCGGGGCTGATCGAGGCCCGCGTGGTCCGCGAGGCCCTCCGCTCGGCGGCCGACGGCGCCCCCGTCCCCCTCGACGGCCTCGCCGACCTGGTCTCCACCGAACTCTGGCTCCGCCGCCTCATGTCCCGCCGAGGCTCCTGCTGGACCAACACCACGGAACCCCGGGCCCACCGCGCGGTCCAGGGCCCCCTGATCCCGGCGTCGAGATCCCTCCCGGCGTGAAACCCGCCCTCCGGGCGAAACGTCCCAGCACGTTCGTTCGAGTTAACGGCTCCCGTAGTGCCGCGGGGTCGCGTCCTTAAGCTGGGAGCGTCGCACCGAGCGAAGGAGGCCCAGCATGGCGATGCCGCTGCCGGTTCCCGAGGACGCGTTCTCCGAGGGCATGCCCGACCGTGAGGGTGCGAGTGTGCAGGAGACCTTCGAGCTGTTCAGTGCGGCTGCCCCCAAGGGCTGGCGCGTGGAGCTGATCGAAGGGGAGATCCACGTGGTACCTCCGGCCAACGGAGAGCATGAGGCGATCGTGACCGAAGTGGTGGAACAGGTCATCGCCAGGCGCGTCGACCGGGAGCTGCGCAACTTCACCGGTATCGGCCTCAGCCTGCCCGGGACCGCCGACGCGGTCAGAGTCATCCCGGACCTCGTCATCGCCCCCAAAGGCAGCTTCGACGACCAGCAGGAGTGGCACACACCCGACCCCGTCCTGCTCGTCGCCGAGGTGACCTCCTCGTCCACCGCGCGCCGCGACCGCGTCCAGAAGATCCGGGCCTACGCGCGCGGGTGCATCCCGCTCTACCTGCTGATCGACCGCGAGGCGGGTGAAGCCGTCGTGTGCTCCGAGCCCTCCGGGGACGACTACGGACACAAGTCCGTCCACAAGCTGGGGACAGTCGTCGCCCTGCCCCACCCCCTCGGCTTCGACCTGGACACCTCCGCCTTCTGACGGCCGGACCCCGGAGGGCACACCCGGGTAAACCCCGAGGCGTACGCCGGTGCCACCGGACACAATGAGCCGGTGCGGTATCTCATCCTCGGCACCACCGAGGCCCTCGACCCCCGTGGCCGCAGCCTCCCCGTCGGCGGTGCCCGGCTGCGCGCGCTGCTCGCCGCGCTGGCGCTGCGCGGCGGACGGGCCGCCTCCGTCACGGAGCTCGCCGACGACGTGTACGGGGACTCCCCGCCGCAGGACGCCCCCGCCGCCCTCCAGGCCCTCGTCGGCCGCCTCCGGCGGATCATCGGCAGCGACGCCGTCGCCTCCACCCCCGGCCCCGGCTACCGGCTCGTCGCCGGCCACGAGGACATCGACCTGTACGTCTTCGAGCGCCACGTCCGGGACGCGGCCGCCCGCCTCGACGCCGGCGACCCGGAGCAGGCCGCCGCCCTGCTCCGCCTGGCCCTCGGCCTCTTCCGGGGCCCCGCCCTCGCCGACCTGTCCGCCCCGGCCGGTGTCCGCCCCGAGGCCCAGCGGCTCGCGGCGCTGCGGCAGCGCGTCGAGGCCGATCTGCGCCGGGGCGCCGCCGACGGACTCGTACCGGAGCTGACCGGGCTCACCACCACGTACCCGTACGACGAGGCCTTCCACGCGCAGCTCATCCGCGCCCTGCGGGCCGAGGGCCGGCACGCCGACGCCCTCGCCGCCTTCGATTCGGCCCGCCGTACCCTCGCGGACGCCCTCGGCGCCGACCCCGGCCCCGAACTCGCCGCCCTCCACCGGGAGCTCCTCGCGGGTCCGCCCCCGATCCCGCACCCGATCCCGGCCCCGGCCCCGGCCCCGGCCCCGGCCCCGGCCCCGGCCCCGGCCCCGGCCTCCGTGCGTACGGGCACCGCGTGGGGTCCGCCGACCGCTGCCGACCCGCGGCCGACCGCACCGCCGGACGACGCGCGCCCCCCGACGCCCCCGGCCGACTCCACCCCCACCCCCCACTTCACCCCCGCCCTCGCCCCCGCCCCCGGCAACATCCGCCCCCGCCTCACCTCCTTCGTCGGCCGGGAGCCCGAGCTCGCCGCGATCCACGCCGATCTGGACCGCTTCCGGCTCGTCACGCTCACCGGCCCCGGCGGCTCCGGCAAGACCCGGCTCGCCGAAGAGGCCGCCCTGAGGGTCTTCGCGCCCGTCGCCCCCGCCACCGGCTCAGCCAGCACACCCGCCACAGCTGCAAACCCCACCACCTCAGCCCCCACCGGTCCGGGCCTCACCGGGGCCGACCTCCGAGGGACCGAGCCCGCACCCGCACCCGCCTCCCCCACCGCCGCCTGGATCGCCGAACTCGCCCCGCTCGACGACCCCGAGGCCGTCCCCGGCGCCGTCCTCTCCGCGCTCCGGCTCCGCGAGGTCAACCTGATCACCCGCGAGGGCGTGACCCTCCAGGACGACCCCACGGCCCATCTCGTCGAACACCTCGCCCGCCGCCCCTTCCTCCTCGTCCTCGACAACTGCGAGCACGTGATCGACGCGGCCGCCGCCCTCGCCGAGACCCTCCTCACCGACTGCCCGCAGCTCCGTATCCTCGCCACGAGCCGCGAACCCCTCGGCGTCCCCGGGGAGTCGGTCCGCCCCCTCGAACCCCTGCCGCCGGACCCCGCGCACCGCCTCTTCGCCGAGCGCGCCCGCGCCGTACGCCCCGATGTCGACCTCACCCGGGACGGCGGCGCCGCCGTCGACGAGATCTGCCGCCGCCTCGACGGACTGCCCCTCGCCATCGAACTGGCCGCCGCCCGGCTCCGGCTGCTCACCCCGCGCCAGATCGCCGACCGCCTCGACGACCGCTTCCGTCTCCTCACCTCCGGCTCCCGTACGGTCCTGCCCCGCCAGCAGACCCTCCGCGCGGTCGTCGACTGGTCCTGGGACCTGCTCGACCCCGACGAGCGCACCCTGCTCCGCCAGGTCTCGGTCTTCGCCGGCGGCTGGGACCTCGCCGCCGCCGAGGCCCTGTCCCCGCGCGCCGCGGACCCGCTCGGGGCCCTCGTCGACAAGTCCCTCGTCGTCGCCGCCCCCACCGAGGGCGGCGAGATGCGCTACCGGCTCCTGGAGACCATCCACGAGTACGCGGCCGAGCGCGCCGCCGAGACCCCGGGCGTCCTCGCCGCCGCCGAGGCCGCCCACACCGCCCACTTCGCGGCCCTCGCAGAGACGGCGGAGCCGAAACTCCGCTCGGCCGAGCAGCTCCCGTGGATCGAGCGGATCGAACGCGATCTGGACAACATCCGCGCCGCCCTGCACCGCACCGTCGTCACCTCCCCCGACGAGGCCACCGCCCACCGCCTGGTCTTCGCCATGGGCTGGTTCTGGTGGCTGCGCAACTACCGCCCCGAAGGCCTGACCTGGGTCGCCCGCACGGTCGCGCTCGGCGAGGACCCGGACGACCCCGCCGACCCCCGCTACTGGCCCCGGATGCGCCTGCGCATGCTGCATTTCTTCCTGGAGGTCGAGAGCCGCACCCTGCGGGACTTCGAGCAACCCGAGGCGCTCGCGCTCGCCCGCCGTGTGCGCTCGGCGTTCGGCGAGCCGCCCGGCCCCGAGGGCGCCCGGTTCCCCGGCCTGCTCTGGCCGTTCACCGCGTACCTCACCGAGGAACCGGCCGTGGTCCGTGCCCTCCTCGACGAGGCCGTCGCCAACTGCCGCCGCCACGGCGGCGACTGGGAGGTCGGCGTCAGCCTCATGTTCCGTACGCACATGGTCGTCGACATGCCCGGCGGCATGCCCGGCATCGACGACGACCTGGCCGAGCTCCGCGACCTCGCCCGGAGGGTCGGCGACCGCTGGATGGGGGCCCAGATCGCGAGCGCGGTGGGCGAGGCCGACATGCTGCGCGGCCGCACCGAGGAGGCAGGGGAGGCGTACGAGGAGGCCCTCCGGCTGGCCCGTGAGGTCGGCGCACACGCCGAGTCCCCGTTCCTCCTCGCCCGGCTGGCCGAACTCGCCTATCAAAAGGGTGACATGGACGCCGCGGAGAAGGGGCTCGACGAGGCCGCCCTGGAGGCGGAGCGCTACAGCGTGCGGGACACCGGCGTGTTCGTCTGCTTCCTGCGGGCCGGCGTCGCCCTGTACCGCGGTGAGGTCGCGAAGGCCCGCGCCCAGCTGGAGGAGGCGGGCCGCACGATCGCGACCGGAGCGCCCCCACCGCACTTCGAGGCGGCGTTCGTGGGGCTGTCCGCGCGTGTCGAGGCGGGCGAGGGGCGGGCGTCCGCCGTCGCCACGGCCACCGAAGCGCTGCGCGGCGCGCGGGACGCGCAGTGCGCGGAAGTCTTCATCGCGGGCCTGGGCGAGTGCCTGGCGGTCGTGCTGTCCTCGTCGGGCGAACCCGCCCTGGCGGTCGAGATCATGGCGGCCGTCGACGGCTGGCGCACCGGGCTGCCCCGCTCGGTCCCCGGACTGAAGGACCTCGAGGACGTGACCGACCGGGCGCTCGCGGCGCTCGGCCCGGCGGGCGTCGCCGCCGCCCGCGCGGCGGGCGAGGGCCTCGACGTCGACGAAGTGCTCGCCCTCGCGGAGACCGCCCTCGCGGAGACCGCCCTCGCGGGGGCCGCCGTCGCGCGGCCCGAACCGGGCGGATCAGGGACGGACGGATCAGGGACGGACGGGACCGTCAGGCGCAGCTGATCCGCGACTGCGCCCAGTCGGCGACCGCGGCCCGCCCGAACGGCGTGTGCTCCTCCACCACCAGCCGGATCGTGCGGCGGCCGGAGATGTCGACGTGCACCGGGACCGGCGGGTCGCCGGCCCGGACCACGTCGGAGCGCCAGAGCCGCTCCTCGTCCCCGTACACCGAGAACCGGACGCCGCCGATGCCCAGCAGGGCGCTGAGGTCGTCGATACCGACGACCGCGTCGTAACTCGTGCACTGCCGGTTGAGGTCGATCAGCAGGGACGAGGGCGCGTGGACGCTCACTCCGTGCGCGTACGGAGTGCCGCCGATGGACAGGCTTTCGCGCTGCCACATCCAGCTGCTGTCGGAGAGGGCGACCTCGGGCTTCGTGCCGTCGCCGAAGATCCCGTAGTCCAGCTCGTTGACCTGGTAGACCCGCGGCGCGGCGGGCGGCGGCGTCGGCTTCGGCGAGGGCTTCTCGGGACTGGGCGTCGGCGTGGACTTCGCGGGCGGGGGCGTGGGCTTCGGCTTCGGCGGCGGCGTCGGTTCGGGTGACGGCTTCGCGGGCGTCGGCTTCGGCGCGGGCTTCGCGGGAGGGGGCGTGGGCGTCGGCTTCGGCGTCGGCGCCGGCGGCTCGGACGTCACGGGCGGCGGCGGTACGGGCTTCGGCGTCGGCGTCGGCTTCGGCGGCGGCGCGGGCTCCGCCGGTACGACGGGGGTGACGACGGGCTGGGTGGGTCTGGGCGCGGCGACGGGCTGCGGGTCCCCGGCCATGGCCCAGACGAGCCCGGCGGCCGCGGCGACGGCCACGGCCGCCGCGATGCCGGCCTTGGCGGGCGCGCCGAGCCCCTCGGCGGCGGCCCCGCCGGAGGCCGCTCCGCCGGAGGACCCGGTGGCGGCGGCCGCGGCACCGGCCGCGCCCGCGCCGACGGCGCCACCGGCGACGACGCCGGCGGCCTTGAGCGAGTACCCGGCGGCGAACCAGCCGATGACGGCGACCGGAAGCAGCGCGGGGATCCCGGCGTTGACATGGGCCAGTTCACCGGCGGCGAGCCGGCACTTGGCGCACTCGTCGAGGTGCTTGCGCAGTCCGCGTTCGGCGCGCATCCGCAGACCGCCGCGCGCGTAGGCGCCGAGCCGGTCGGCGTAGCGGGCGCAGTCGCCGCCGGCCGTCAGGGACTGGCTGACGTGGGCCTGGAGGTAGGCCTGCTTGAGGCCTTCGCGGGCGCGGCTGGCGAGTACGGCCGTGGCGTTGGCGGTCAGACCGAAGAGCGGTGCGACCTCGCTGGGGGACTCCTCCTCGACGGTGGTGTGCCACAGCACGGCCTGCCAGCGCTCGGGCAGGGAGCGGAAGGCCTGCATGGCGAGCGACTGCTCGGCCTCGTGCATGGCCAGGACGTCGGCGCCGAGGTCGAGCCCCGCCCCGAAGGACGCGGTCTGGTCGGAGACCTCGGAGGAGCGGGCGGCCTCGGCCGCGAACACCGCGAAGTCCTCGACGAGGTGTTCCCGCTTCTGGGTCTTCGTCCAGTTCGCGGCGACGCGCCGGACGGTGGTCATCAGATAGGCGCGTACGGCCTGTTCGGGCCCGGCTCCGCCGCGGACCGCCTGGAGGGTGCGGGCGAAGACCTCGGCGGTCAGGTCGTCGGCGGTGTGGGCGTCGCGGCAGCAGGTCCTGGCGTACCGGCGCACGGCGTCGGAGTGTCTGCGGAAGAGTTCCTCGTACGCGGAGTCGTCGCCGTCCCGCATGAGCTGGACGAGTTCGGAGTCGGAGGGCGGCAGTTCGACGGGCGGCGGAAGGACGGTGTCGTACTCGTGGTGGTCCTCGGCGGCGGGACCGGTGCGTGCCGTGTCGAGCCCGGCGCCCGTCGCGGATCCGGGGCCCCGCCCGGAGGCCTTGCCCTCGCGCTGCTGCGGCACACTCGGGTCGAGCGGCTCGCCGGCCCCCACGGCACCGGCCGAATCCGTACCGGCCGAACCCGATGCGGTCGAACCCGTACCGGCCGAACCCGCCCCCGCGGAACCCGATCCGGCCGTGTCCGGTGCGCCGGAGAGGCCTCCCGGCCCACCCTGGCTCGGCACCTGCCGGGCGGGCAGACCCCCCGCCTCGGCGGGGCCGCCAAGCGGCTCGTCCCGACTGTCACCGCTCATCGCGGAAGCCCCCGTACGCACGCTCGGACCCGAACACCGGGCAAGCCTGCCACAGAGCGCGGGCACGCCGAAGCGCCGCGTCCACTTACCACTCATCCGGGGCGACTTCGTGTATCCGGGCGTAACCGCTCACACGTTCGTGTCATGCTCGTTGGTCCGCCCGGACCACGAAGACCCCGGCCCGCGCCGCGGCGCGGGGAGCCGGCTCCTACCGGGAGCGCAGCCCTTCGAGCAGGATGTCGAGGAGACGCGACGAGGCCGCCGCCTGCTGCACCGCGTCCGGCAGCGCCGGAGCGGCCGTGGCGATGACGAGGAGGACGTCGGCCACGGTCACGTCGGTCCGCAGCTCACCCGCCTCACGCGCCCGGTCGACCAGCCGGCCGACCACCTCGAGGAGCTCCGCGGCGCCCGCGTCGTCCTTCTCCTCCGCCGGTACGGCCCGCGGCGCGACCACGCGCGCGTCGGTCTGCTCGCCGATGACCCGCTGGTGCGGCACCCGCGCCGCGTCGCCCGCGTCCTGCGAGTCGCCGCCGAGCGGCAGCACCGTGACGTCGTCCACGCCCACCCGCAGCACCTGCGGCGAAAGGAGCCGGCCCGCGCCCGAGGCCACCGAGGTCCGCAGGAACCGGGAGAGCGCCGACCACGGCTCGTCCTCCTGGCCGAGCGCGGCCCGCGCCTGCTCGGTCAGCCGGGAGGTCTCCTCCTCGGCTATCCGCCTGACCAGCACGTCCTTGCTCGGGAAGCGGCGGTAGACGGTGCCGACACCGACGCGGGCGCGACGCGCCACGTCCTCCATCGGAGCCCCGTAACCGAGCTCGCCGAACACCTCGCGCGCGGCGCGCAGGACGTGCTCCAGATTGCGCTGGGCGTCCACCCGCAGCGGCGCGGACCTGCCGGACACCGGTGCGCCGTTGCGCTCCGGGCCGCCGAGGCCCGCGTGCGGGCCGTCGTCCACGGTCGCCGTCCCGGCGCCCGTCTGCCATCGTGAATCCTGAATATGCATAAGCGTTCCCCCGCTCATGATGTCTCCCCCCGGAGACTCCCCGCCCTGAAACGGGGCTTCCGGTGACGAGCGCTTCGGTCCACGCGCTCCCATCCGACACCCCGACGAAGTACGAACATAGTTGAGTCCGGGTCAATTCAGAAGGGGGAGTTCCGTACGGTGCGCCCCCCGATCGGAGCAAGGAGGGGAACACACCCGTTTACGACCCCCCGTCGAGCCCGGCTCGTCCACCCTGACCTGCGCCGTTGCGCCCGTCCTCCCCTCGTGCGCCACCCCGCGCCTCCGTACCCCTCCGGTCACACAATTTGCCGGGGCTGTGGACAAACCACGGACGGCGGTGCGTCATGGGACAGTGACGGAACCTGCGCGCATTCTCGTGGTCGGCGGTGGCTACGTCGGCATGTACACCGCGCTGCGCCTCCAACGGCAGCTCAGGGCCGAGCTCAGAGCCGGCGACGCCGAGATCACGGTGGTCACCCCCGAGCCGTACATGACGTACCAGCCGTTCCTCCCCGAGGCCGCCGCCGGCTCGATCTCCCCGCGGCATGTCGTCGTGCCGCTGCGCCGGGTCCTCGACCGCTGCCGGATCGTCATCGGCGAGGTCGTCTCCGTCGACCACGCCAAGCGGACCGCGACCCTCTCCACCCTCGCCACCCTCGAGGAGGGCGCCGGCGCCGTCGACCTCGCGTACGACGAACTGGTCCTCGCGCCCGGCTCGGTCTCCCGCACCCTCCCGGTCCCCGGCCTCGCCGACCACGGCATCGGCTTCAAGACCGTGGAGGAGGCCATCGGCCTGCGCAACCACGTCATCGAGCAGATGGACATCGCCTCCTCGACCCGTGACCCCGCCATCCGCGACGCCGCCCTGACCTTCGTCTTCGTCGGCGGGGGCTACGCGGGCGTGGAGGCGCTCGCCGAGCTGGAGGACATGGCCCGCTACACGGCGCGGTACTACCACAACGTCAAGCCGGAGGACCTGCGCTGGGTCCTCGTCGAGGCCTCGGACCGCATCCTGCCCGAGGTCGGCGAGGAGATGGGGAAGTACGCCATCCGCGAGCTGCGCGGCCGGAACATCGACGTACGCCTGGAGACCCGACTCGAGTCCTGCGAGGACCGGATCGCGGTCCTCAGCGACGGCACCCGGCTGCCCACCCGCACCGTCGTCTGGACCGCGGGCGTGAAGCCCGCCCCCGTGCTCGCCGCGACCGACCTGCCGCTGAACGAGCGCGGCCGGCTCCGCTGCACCGCCGAGCTCGCCGTCGAGGGCGTCACCCACGCCTGGGCCGCCGGCGACGCCGCCGCCGTCCCCGACGTGACCTCGAAGGAACCCGGCAAGGAGTGCGCGCCCAACGCCCAGCACGCCGTCCGCCAGGCGAAGGTCCTCGCCGAGAACATCGCGGCCTCCCTGCGCGGGCAGCCGCTCAAGGAGTACGCGCACGCGTACGTCGGCTCCGTCGCGTCCCTCGGACTCCACCAGGGCGTCGCCCACGTCTACGGACGGAAACTCAAGGGATATCCGGCCTGGCTCATGCACCGCGCCTACCACCTGAGCCGGGTGCCCACCTTCAACCGCAAGGCCCGGGTCCTCGCCGAATGGACCCTGTCCGGCCTGTTCAAACGGGAGATCGTCTCCCTCGGGTCGCTGGAACACCCCCGCGCCGAATTCGAACTCGCCGCGGCTCCGCCACCCGACCACGGCGACAAGCCGTCGTCCTGACATCACTGTCAGTGCACTCGTCCACACTGGACGTGTGACCATAGGTGGGCTCACACCTGCACAGCGTGACTCTGCACGGCACCGACACCACGAGGCATAGAGATCCGTGAACTTCACCCGTTGGAGCGCCCGGCTCCCCGGTACACAGCGCCGCGCGGCGCGGGGGACCGAAGGCTCCGTGCCCGCCGCCCGCGGTGAGTACGCGCAGCAGCTGGAGCACCTCGCCCACGAGGCCGCCGAGACCGGCGAGCCCGTCGACGTACCCGCCCTGGAGGACTTCTCCGTACGGGAGCTCCTGGGCCGGCTCCCCGGCCTGGTCGCCCTCGCGTACGGCCCGGACCACCGCATCGCCTACGTCAACGACGCCTATGCCGCCGCCTTCGGCCCCCGCCCCGCGGGCGTGCCCGTCGCCGACACCTGCCCCGAGGCGGAGGAGCTCGGCCTGCTGCCCCTCATGGACCAGGTGCTGCGCAGCGGCAAGCCCCGTACGGTCAAGTCCCGCCGCACCCAGGACGGCGGCTCGTACACGGTGACGTGCCTGCCCGTGGACAGCGCGCACCTCGAAGGCGGCGGAGTCCTCGTCCACGCCGCGGACGTCACCGACCACGCGGAGGCCGCCGAGCGGCTGCGGGCCAGCGAGCGCCGCCACCGCGAGACCGCCGTCACCCTCCAGCGGTCGCTGCTCCCGCAGGACCTGGAGCAGCCCGACGACCTGCGGATCGCCGCCACCTACCAACCCGGCGGCACCGACGCGGCCGTCGGCGGCGACTGGTACGACGTGATCACCCTCGGCGCGGGACGCACCGCGCTCGTCATCGGCGACGTGATGGGCCGGGGGGTGCGCGCCGCCGCCGTCATGGGCCAGCTCCGCACCGCCGTCCGGGCCTACGCGCGCCTGGACCTGCCCCCGCACGAGGTGCTCCAGCTCCTCGACGGCCTCGCCGCCGAGATCGACGCCAGCCAGATCGCCACCTGTGTGTACGCGATCCACGACCCCAACGAGGGGAAGCTGGTCTACGCCTCCGCGGGCCACCTCCCGATCCTCGTCCGGGACGAGGACGGCAGCGTCCGGCGCGCCGAGGACCCGACGGGCCCGCCGCTCGGCACGGGCGGCTGGCTGCACGCCTCCGGCTCCATCGCCCTGCCGCCCGGCTCGACCGCCGTCCTCTACACCGACGGACTGGTCGAGCGGCGCCGCGAGGACATCGACGAGGGCGTCGCCGCCCTGGCCCGCGCGCTCTCCGGCGCCAGCGGCACCCCGCAGGTCGTCTGCGACCGGCTGCTCCGCTCCCTCGGGGTCACCGCGGAGCACGACGACGACGTGGCCGTCCTGGTCGTCCAGCACCCGTCCCGCAAGGGAGCGGACGCGGAGCTCTTCCACAACGCGGCCCTGGAACTCCTCGGCGGCGTGGAGGCAGCTCCCCGCGCGCGTGCCTTCGCCTCCGGGGTCCTGTCCTCCTGGCGCTTCCCGGTCGAACTGCGCGACCTGGGCGTCCTCGCCACCAGCGAGCTCGTGGCGAACTCCCTCCAGCACGGCACCCCGCCCATGCGGCTGCGCCTGCGCCGCACCGACCGCCGCCTGATCATCGAGGTCACGGACGGGGACGACCACCTGCCGCGCCGCCGCAGGGCGGAATCGGAGGACGAGGCGGGTCGCGGGATCTCGATCATCGCGACGATCGCCTCGTCCTGGGGGAGCCGCCGCACACCGGGCGGCGGCAAAGCCGTCTGGTGCGAGTTCGCCCTGCCCGACCACTAGGGCCTGCCCGACGGATCAGCGTCGGACAGGCCCTGGTGGTCGGCTCGGCTCGGATCAGGCGGCCGCCGTCTCCTTCTCGGGCAGGTGCTGCGCCACGACCCGCGAGGGCTTCACGGCGAGCGACGGCTGGTTCTGCTCCGGGGTCAGCTGCTTGCCCAGCCGCACCGCGAGGAACGTGATGCCGAGCGAGAAGAGCACGAACGTCACGATGTACGGACCGTGCAGCGCGGCTCCCATGGGCCCGCCGACGGCCGGACCCACGGCCAGCGCCAACTGCTTGACCAGAGCGAAGGCCGAGTTGTACTGCCCGACCATCGACTCCGGCGCCAGATCGGCGACCAGCGGCGCCACGGTCGGCGACAGCATCGCCTCACCGAGCCCGAACAGCGCGTACGTGGAGACGAAGGCGGCCGTCGCCATGGCCTGGCTGCCGTGCCCGAGGCCCGCGTACCCGGCGATCAGCCAGGCCACGGTCCAGATCAGACCGACGGCCGCGATCACCCGGGTCCGCTTGCGGCGCTCGACGAACTTCAGCACCAGGAACTGGGCGGCCACGATCACCGCGGTGTTCGCGGCCAGCGCGATACCGAGCGTCGAGGGCTGGATGCCGGCGGCCTCGGTGCCGTACGCGGCGAGACCCGACTCGAACTGTCCGTAGCAGGCGAAGAAGAGGACGAAGCCCAGGACGCACAGCTGCACCATCGCCTTGTGCCCGAGCAGCGCGCGCACGCCGCCGCCCTTGCCGCCCTCGGAGGGACGGGCGCCCTGGAACGCCGGGGAGCCGGGCATCCGCACGGTCCCGACGATCGCCGCCAGGACGAGGAACATCGCCGCCTCGATCGAGAACAGCAGGATGAAGCTGCCCGGACGGCTGGTGTCGACCAGCAGACCGCCGATCAGACCACCGACACCGAGACCCAGGTTCTGCAGGAAGAACTGCATGGCGAACGCCCGGGTACGCCCGACGGGCGTCGAGCACCAGACGATCATCGTGGCCAGCGCGGGCTGGAGCACGGCCGTACCGGCACCGAGCAGCGCCGCGGCCCCCACGGCCGCGGGGACGCTGGACGCGAAGCCCATGGCCACCGCACCGACGGCGGCGACGACCGAGGCGACGAGCAGGACCGGCACGGGCCCGCGCCGGTCGATGGCCCGCCCGCTGAAGGGCAGCACCACCAGTGCGGCCATGGCGAAGACGGCCAGGACGATGCCCGCCGTGGCCGCGCCCAGATCCCGCACCTGCGCCACGTACACATAGAGGTACGGCACGGTGAAGCCGAGTCCGAACGCGCTCAGCGCGCTGCCTGCCTGAATACGGCGCATCGCTGCGCCCCTCGCCTTGGTCACACTCACCCACTTCGGTCGCAGGTTCAGAGGTGTACCCCTGAACCTTGAAGACTTCAATACTAAAGTTAGAGCCTTAACAGTACACACCGAAGGACTTCAACGCCAACGAGACCCGTGGGATACTCGGCTCCATGTCCGACAACCCCGAGCGGTCCGGCTCGCAGGCTCCGCAGGAGCCGAGCCTCGACGAGCAGATCGCCGCCTATCAGCGCGAGTTCCGCGACCTCGACCCCCAGGTCGAGAAGGTCGTCTCCGCCCTCGGCCGGCTGAACCGACGGATGAACGTGGCGTACGGACGCCAGCTCGCCGACCTCGGCATCAGCAACGCCGAGTGGGAGGTCCTCAAGACACTGGTCCTCGCCGGCGAGCCCTACCGGCTGGGCCCGGGCGAGCTCGCCAAGAGACTGGGCCTCACTCCGGCCGCGATGACCCACCGCATCGACCGCATGGCGGGAGAAGGCCTGGTCACGCGGGACCGCGACGAGAACAACCGCGTCCGTGTGATCGTCGAGCTCACCGACGAGGGCCGCTCGAAGTGGCTCGAGGCCATGCGCATGGCCACGGACTTCGAGGAGGAGCTCCTCCAGGACCTCACCTCGGACGAGCGGGGGGTCCTCGGCGAGATCCTCATCCGCCTCCTCCGCCGCGTGGAGCTCACCCAGCCCGACGCGGGCGGCCGCCTGACGGACCTCGACTGAACTCGCTTGACAGGGCTTGACACTCCCCTGACGGATGCGTAGTGTTCTCCGAGTTGTCACAGAGCCGGAACGGTTCTTCGACAACCACCTCCGCCGCTAAGAGCGGCACCTCTACTCCGCACGATCTCCCCACCGGGACGAATTTCGGCATGCCGAAATTCATTTCGAATGACTCGATTATGAGTCGCCGGGGAAATCCGCTAGAGTTTGAGACGTCGGAACGGCCCAACAGCCGCATAAGACAAACCCCGCTGACTGGGAATCAGGCGCCGAAAGGTTCTGATAGAGTCGGAACCGCCGGAAGGGCCCGGAGCGAAAGCGAATGGGACCGGAAAGCACCGAGGAAATCGGATCGGAAAGATCTGATAGAGTCGGAAACGCAAGACCGAAGGGAAGCCCGGAGGAAAGCCCGAGAGGGTGAGTACAAAGGAAGCGTCCGTTCCTTGAGAACTCAACAGCGTGCCAAAAATCAACGCCAGATT
>NZ_JBHTSA010000047.1:0-63470 GCF_042795405.1 Streptomyces sp. NPDC056480
CCCACCGTCCCGAGTGACGGTGGGCGCGCCTCGGTGCGGGGGCGGTGGGCAGGCCCCCTGAGCAGCCGGGCAGGGCAGCAGGTCAGCCGGGCAGCGCCGCCGGGCCACCGCGCGAGTGCTCGTGCCCTCACCCGTTCGTCCCGCCCCGTCTGGCCCGAACCGTGCGCGCGGGATTGGCTGAGCGCACACCGCGAGGAGGCACCCGTGCCGGACGAAGAGAACCAGAACGAACTGGCCGCGTTGCGCGCGCGGGTCGCCGCGCTGGAGGGGGAGGCGGCCGCCCGCCCCGCCCCTCGCCACCGCGGCCGCTCCTTCCTGGCCGCCGTGCTCATCGTGATCGGCTGCCTGCTCGTTCCGCTCGGCATCGTCGCCGCGTGGACCTCCGACATCGTCGGCGACACCGACCGGTACGTCTCCACGGTCGCCCCGCTCGCCTCCGACGCGGACGTGCAGGCGGCGGTCGCCAACCGGGTCACCGGTGCGGTGATGGAGCACATCGACCTGGAGGACCTCCTGGAGGGGGTCGCCCCCGAGCAGCGTCCGCTGCTCGCCAAGGCGCTGGGGAAGCTCGGCGGCTCGCTGGAGAGCGCGGTCAGCAGCTTCGTCCACGACAAGGCGCAGGACGTCGTCGCGTCGGACGCCTTCGAGACCGTCTGGACCGATGCCAACCGGGCCGTCCACACCTCCGTCGTCCGCGCCCTGACGGGCAGCGGCGACGGGGCCGTACAGATCAACAACGACACCGTGACGGTCGACCTCGCCCCCGTGATCGAACGGGTCAAGGAGCGGCTCGTCGACTCGGGTCTCACGGTCGCCGGCAAGATCCCGGAGGTCCACACCGACTTCACGGTCGTCAGGTCCGACGACATCGGCAAGGTCAAGACCGGGTTCCGCCTGCTCCAGGTGATGGGGCTGTGGCTGCCGGTGCTCGCCGTGCTGCTGGTGGTCGCGGGAGTCCTGTTGGCCACGCATCGCCGTCGCACCGTGATCGCCTCGGCGATCGGTGTCGCCGTCGCGGCCCTGGTCCTCGGCATCGCGCTGACCGTGTTCCGTACGGTCTACCTCAACGCGCTGCCCGACACCGTCTCCCAGCCCGCCGCCGGGTCCGTCTACGACGCGTTGATCCACTTCCTGCGCACCACGGTCCGCATGGTGGTGACCCTCGGCCTGGTGGTCGCCCTCGCCGCCTGGCTCACCGGCCCCAGCCGCCCCGCCGTCGTCGTCCGCCGCATGTGGAACTCCGGCATCGACGCGACCCGTGCCGCGGCGGACCGTGCCGGTCTGCGGACGGGCCCGGTCGGCCCCTTCGTCCGCCGGTACCGGACGTGGATCACCTGGATCCTGGTGGCCCTGGCCATCCTCGTGTACGTCCTGTGGGACCACCCCACCGGCTGGGTGGTCGTCGGCCTCGCGCTGGCCCTGCTGTTCGTCTTCGCCGTGGTCCGGTTCCTCGGGGCGGAGCCTGCGGACGCCGACGAGGAAGCGTCCGTACGGACCTAGGGCGGGCGGATGCCCGGAGGAGGCCGGATGGCGCGCTGGGCGGCCCGGTTCCGGCACCTGCGCGCAAGGGCCGAGGAGCGGCTGCCGGTCCTGACCGAGATCGCGAGCCGGATGCTGGGCGGGAACCTGCTGGACGCGGGGACCCGGCTCGCGGCTCAGGCCTTCCTGGCCGCCGTACCGCTGCTGTTCGCCGTCGCGGCGTTCGCCCCCGCCTCCGTACGTGACCAGCTGCGGGACTCCCTGCGTGCCATGTTCGGGCTGACCGGGCGCTCCGACGTGGAGCTCCAGCAGGTCCTGGGCGATTCCGCCGACGAGGAGCTGCGGGACACGACCGGAGCGGTCGGCCTGGTCATCGCGCTGGCCTCCGCCACCAGTTTCAGCCGGGCCATGGCGAGGGTCTGCGAGCGGGCCTGGGCCCTGCCCAAGGCCAAGACGCGGGTCGCGGCCTGGCGGTGGGTGGTGTGGCTGCTCGCGCTGCTCCTGGTGGTCCTCGTGCAGGGCCCGCTCAGGGACGGCTTCGGCGCGGGCCTATGGCTCGGGGTGCCGGTGTTCTTCCTCGTGAGCGTGGGCATCTGGATGTGGACACAGCACCTGCTGCTGGCCAAGCGCGTTCCGTGGCTGCCGCTGCTCCCCGGCGCGATCCTGGCGGCCGCGACGACGAGCGCCCTGGCCCTGACGGCCCGGCTGTACATGCCTGCCGCGCTCAACAAGGCGCTGGGGGAGTACGGCTCCCTCGGCCTCGTCCTCACGATGCTGTCCTGGCTGATCGTCGTGTGCGCGGGGATCACGTTCGCGTTCACCATCGGCGCGGTACTGGCCCAGGAGCCGCCGCTGAGCCGCCACCTCGGTCCGAGGACCTACCCCCCGGGCGGGGCGGCGGACGCGGAGGCGATCCTCCCGTCTGGTCCTGGTCCTGGTCCTGGTCCCGGTCCCGGTCCCGATCCGGATCGGTGACGCGGTGCGCGGCTCACCGCTGTGCGCGGCGCCGGGCGATGAACAGGCCGAGGACGATGCCCACGAGAAGGGTGACGGTGAGGACGATCCACAGCGGAAGGGTGACCGTCGGGATCCAGAGCCTGACGGTGATCGAACCGGTGTTGGCCGCGATGAACCAGATGGCCAGGGCGGCGAGGATCACGAAACCGATGGTGCGCACACGCATGTCCCGCCCCTTGACCGTCAAGGTCGAGGGCTCATGCGGCTTCCCTGCGGTTTTCTGGCGCATAGGTTCCATTATCGACCGATAGTGGCGTCCGGTCGATCGGACCATGTGTCACACCTGCTCAGCCCCCTCGGAGCGGGTTATAGGGTGAACCGCGCCAGGGGCCAGAGTCGGAAGCGCATGGGGTGGGGAATGCCGAAGCACCGGTTGTCCAGAAGAGGTCGCTACATCGCGTGGACGGCGACGGGTGTCGTCGTCGTGGCCGGTGCCGGCGTCGCGGCGCAGACCTCGATGGCGGCCCCCGCGTGGCCGGCCCAGAAGACCTATACGGGCCGGGCGTTCGACGCCTGCACGGCCCCCTCGCTCACCGCGATGAAGGCATGGAAGAAGGACGCCTACTACGGCGGCGTCGCGGTCTACATCGGCGGCCGGAACCGGGGCTGCGCCCAGCCCAACCTGACGAAGTCCTGGGTGAAGTCGATGGACACCCTCGGCTGGCGCGTCATCCCGCTCTACGTCGGGGCCCAGCCGCCCTGCCAGAAGAGCCGGAACAAGGAGCGGTTCACCGCGGCCACGGCCGCCTCGGTCGGCGTGAGCAACGCCAACGACGCCGTCGCCAAGGCATCGGCGCTCGGCATGAAGGCCGGCAGCCCGATCTACCTCAACATGGAGTCGTACGACATCGCCGACAAGGCGTGCAACGACGCCACCCTGACCTACGTGCGCTCCTTCACCAAGACCCTGCGCGCCAAGACCTACCGCGCCGGCCTCTACGGCTTCAGCAGCTCCAGCGCCAAGGCGATCGCCACCGCCAAGAACCGCACGGACCTGCCGGGGAACCTCTGGTACGCCCTGTGGAACGGCCAGGAGACCACGACCAAGGACTGGCCCTGGGACCCGAAGCTGTACACCGACCACAGCCGCGGCCACCAGTACAAGGCCAACAGCAGGGAGACCCGCGGCGGCCACACCATCACCGTCGACCGCAACGCCTGGGACGCCCCGGTCGCCATCATCGGCTGACCCGGCCGGACCGGTGCGGCCGTGGCAGCCGTGCCCCCGGCCGAAGCGGCCGTCGTGAGAGATGAGAGGGTCTAGCGGGTGAGCGAGACATCACCGAACACCCTGCAATACCGCGTCGACGGGCATGAACAGGCTCCCGTCCTCGTCCTGGGCCCGTCGCTGGGCACCACATGGCACATGTGGGACCGGCAGATACCGGAGCTCACCCGGGACTGGCGGGTCGTCCGTTTCGACCTTCCCGGGCACGGCGGCGCCCCCGCGGAACCCTTCACCTCCGTCGCCGAGCTCGGCGACCGGCTGCTCGCCACCCTCGACTCGATCGGCGTCCAGCGCTTCGGGTACGCGGGCTGCTCCCTCGGCGGCGCCGTCGGCCTCGACCTGGCCCTGCGCGCGCCCCACCGGGTCGCCTCCCTCGCCCTGGTCGCCACCTCGCCCCGGTTCGGCAGCGCCGACGAGTTCCGCCAGCGCGGTGTCATCGTCCGCGCCAACGGCCTGGAGCCGATGGCCCGCACCGCGCCCGAGCAGTGGTTCACCTCGGTGTTCGCCGGCGCGCAGCCCGCGATCGTGGACTGGGCCGTGCAGATGGTCCGGACGACCGACCCCGCCTGCTACATCGCCGCCTGCGAGGCCCTCGCCGTCTTCGACGTGCGGGAGGCCCTCGACCGGATCGCCATCCCGGCCCTCGTCCTCGTCGGCTCGGAGGACCAGGTCACCGGCCCCGCCGAGGCCCGCACCCTGGTGGCGGGGATCGCCGACGCCCGGCTCGCCGTCGTCCCCGGCGCCTCGCACCTGGCTCCCGTCGAGCAGCCCGCCGCCGTCACCGACCTGCTCGTCGAGCACTTCGCCGGCACGGCCCCGGACACCAGCGGCACCCTGACCGTGCCGCCGCTGCCCGCCGCCCCGGTGCCCGCGGCCGAGCCCGTCCCGGACGCCGAGCCCGCCGAGGCCAGCCGCCCCGACCCGTACGAGAAGGGGCTCGGGCTGCGGCGCGAGGTCCTCGGCGACGCCCATGTGGACCAGGCGCTCTCCCACGACGCCGACGGCGCCTTCCAGGACCTCGTCACCCGGTACGCCTGGGGCGAGGTCTGGAGCCGGGACGGTCTCGACCGGCGCACCCGGAGCGTCGTCACCCTCACGGCCCTCATCGCCGGAGGCCACCGTGAGGCCCTCGCCGACCACACCCGCGCGGCCCTCCGCAACGGACTGTCCGCCGAGGAACTCCGCGAGATCGTGCTCCACGCGGGCGTGTACTGCGGCTTCCCGGCCGCCGAGACCGCACTGCGGGTGATCGCCCGGGTCGTCGAGGAGGAGACGACGCCCCCGGCGTAGCCTGGGCCCGTGAAGCTGACGAAGAAGTCCCACGCGTGCGTGCGGCTGGAGAAGGACGGGCGGACGCTCGTCCTGGACCCCGGCATGTTCACCGAGGAGGACGCGGTCCTCTGGGCCGACGCCCTGCTCGTGACGCACGAGCACCCCGACCACTTCGACGAGGGGCACCTGCGGGCCGCCCTCGAGGCCAACCCGGCCGCCGAGATCTGGACGCTGCGCAGCGTCGCCGACCAGCTCTCGGCGGCCTTCCCGGGCCGGGTGCACACCGTCGGGCACGGCGACGCGTTCACGGCCGCCGGGTTCGACGTCCAGGTGCACGGCGAGCTGCACGCCGTGATCCATCCCGACATCCCGCGCATCACCAACGTCGGCTACCTCGTCGACGGCGGCGCCGTCTTCCACCCCGGCGACGCGCTCACCGTGCCCGACCACCCCGTGGACACGCTGCTGCTCCCGGTCATGGCCCCGTGGAACAAGATCTCCGAGGTCATCGACTACGTGCGCGAGGTCGAGCCGCGCCGGGCGTACGACATCCACGACGCCCTGCTCACGGACCTCGCCCGGCCCATCTACGACCGCCAGATCGGCGCGCTCGGCGGCACCGACCACCAGCGGCTCGCCCCCGGCGCCTCCGCCGAGCTCTGAGCCCGCCGGCCCGGCACCCGGGGCCGCTCCCGCCCGGCACGGCGTCGATTGTCGGACCCCGCACGTAGGCTTGCGCACATGCGCATCGCCACCTGGAACGTCAATTCGATCACCGCCCGGCTGCCCCGACTCCTCGCCTGGCTGGAGAGCAGCGGCACGGACGTGCTGTGCATCCAGGAGACCAAGTGCACCGCCGAGCAGTTCCCCACCGAGGAGCTGCGCGCCCTCGGGTACGAGTCCGTGGTCAACGCCACGGGCCGGTGGAACGGCGTGGCCCTGGTCTCCCGAGTCGGCCTCGCGGACGTGGTCACGGGCCTGCCCGGCGGCCCGGAGTACGACGGGGCCGAGGAGCCCCGGGCGATCTCCGCGACCTGCGGCCCGGTCCGCGTCTGGTCGGTCTACGTGCCGAACGGCCGGGAGGTCGCCCACGAGCACTACGCCTACAAGCTGCGCTGGCTCGAGGCCCTGAAGGCGGCGGTCGCGGAGGACGCGGCGGGGGACCGGCCCTTCGCCGTCCTCGGCGACTACAACATCGCGCCGACCGACGACGACGTCTGGGACCGGGCGGCCTTCGAGGGCCTGACGCACGTGACGGAGCCCGAGCGGGCCGCGCTCGCCGGCCTCCGTGAGACCGGTCTGGCCGACGTGGTCCCGCGCCCCCTCAAGTACGACCACCCCTTCACGTACTGGGACTACCGCCAGCTCTGCTTCCCGAAGAACCGGGGCATGCGCATCGACCTGGTCTACGGCAACAAGCCCTTCGCCGAGGCCGTCACGGACAGCTACGTGGACCGCGAGGAGCGCAAGGGCAAGGGCGCGTCGGACCACGCGCCCGTCGTGGTCGACCTCGACGTGTAGCGGACCCGGGACCCACCCGGCGGGCGGAACGATCTCCGCGCGCCGGGTGGTCGACCGGGAGGTGACGGTGCGAGGCTGTTCGGATGAACATTCCATTCCTGGACAACTGGCGCAAGCGGCACGTACCCGAGTCGGTCGACCACCCGCTGGCCGCGGCCTTCGACCGTGACCCCGACGGTGTGGCCGAGCTGCTCGCCGAGTGCGAGCTGCTGCGCGCCCGTGTCGCGCAGTCCGGGGTGGCCCTCGACGACACCCCGCGTTCCCTCCAGGAGCTCGACCAGCTGCCGCCCCGCTGGCGCGACGACCCGGAGGAGCTGCCCTGGATCGGGAACGACGCCGGGCTCTACCTCGGCACCGTGGTCGTGCGGAACGTGCCCGGCGCTCGCTGGCAGGTCCGGCCCGGCGGCGGCCCGGTGGTGCGGCTCGCCTCCGGCCGGGAGATCCAGGTCGTCGAGGCCGGTCTCGACTGGGCGGTGACGGGCTCGCCGGAGCTCTCCCAGGTGTACGCCGAGGCCGCCGAGTACTGAGTCCACCGCCCCGCTCGGGCCGGTCCCGCACCCTCGCTCCCGCCACCCTTTTGCAGTAAATACGGCTTATTGCGGTTTCATGCGTGTCGGGCGTGAAGTCCCTTTTCTGGTGGATAGTTTGCGCTGACTCGACACCGCTGAGAAATGGGGCAGGGCAGCGTATGGCCGTCGTCGATCCGCTGATCGAACTGCGTGGCGTCAACAAGCACTACGGCACGTTGCACGTCCTCCAGTCCATCGATCTCACCGTCGGCCGCGGGGAGGTGGTCGTCGTCATCGGCCCGTCCGGATCGGGCAAGTCCACCCTCTGCCGCGCGATGAACCGCCTGGAGAGCGTGGAGTCGGGCGAGATCGTCATCGACGGACAGCCGCTCCCCGAGGAGGGCAAGGCGCTCGCCCGGCTGCGCGCCGAGGTCGGCATGGTCTTCCAGTCGTTCAACCTCTTCGCGCACAAGACCGTCCTCGCCAACGTCTCCCTCGCGCAGATCAAGGTCCGCAAGCGCAAGAAGGAGGACGCGGACCGGCGTTCGCGCGAACTCCTCGACCGGGTCGGACTCGCCGCGCACGCCGACAAGTACCCCGCCCAGCTCTCCGGCGGCCAGCAGCAGCGCGTGGCCATCGCCCGCGCCCTCGCCATGGACCCCAAGGCACTCCTCTTCGACGAGCCGACCTCGGCCCTCGACCCCGAGATGATCAACGAGGTCTTGGAGGTCATGCAGCAACTCGCCCACGAGGGAATGACGATGGTGGTCGTCACCCACGAGATGGGCTTCGCCCGCTCCGCCGCCAACCGGGTCGTCTTCATGGCCGACGGGAAGATCGTCGAGGACCGCGCCCCGGAGGACTTCTTCACCGCCCCGCGCAGCGAGCGCGCCAAGGACTTCCTGTCCAAGATCCTCAAGCACTGAGCGGGGTGGGAACGATGCCGCGTACGCACCGCACGCACCGCGCCCCCGCCCTGCTCGCCGCGCTGCTCGCCCTGACGGCGGCGCTCGCCGGCTGCGGCAGGGAGGGCAGCCCGCCCGTCAAGGGCCCCCAGCCCGACCAACTCCCCGTCTACCAGGTCCAGTCCGGCTTCACCCTGCCGGACTCCAGCACCTGGAACCGGGCGAAGAAGCGCGGCCGGCTCGTCGTCGGCGCCAAGGAGGACCAGCCGTACATGGGCGAGAGGGACCCGGCCACCGGCCGCTACTCCGGCTTCGACATCGAGATCGCCAAGATGATGGCGGCCTCCCTCGGCTTCGACCCGGCCGGCATCGACTTCCGCACGATCGCCTCGGCCAACCGCGAAACCGCCCTGCAGAACGGGCAGATCGACTACTACGTCGGCACCTACACCATCAACGACAACCGCAAGAAGCTCGTCGGCTTCGCGGGGCCCTACTACATGGCCGGCCAGTCCCTCCTGGTCCGCACCGACGAGAACGACATCAACGGCCCCCAGGACCTGGCCGGCAAACGGGTCTGCTCGGCCGCCGGCTCCACCCCGTACCAGCGCATCGAGAAGGACTACCCGAAGGCCGAACTCGTCGCCTATGACACGTACTCCGCCTGCGTGGACAACCTGCTGACCTACCAGGTCGACGCGGTCACCACCGACGACACCATCCTCATGGGCTACGCCGCCAAGGTCCCGGACGAACTCAAGGTCGTCGGCGAACCGTTCTCCAAGGAGCCGTACGGCATCGGCGTCCCGCGCGGTGACAACGCCCTGCGCTTCGCCCTCGACGACGCCCTCGCCGCCCACGAGAAGAACGGCGACTGGAAGAAGGCCTACGACGCCACCCTCGGCCTCTCCGGGGTCCCCGCCCCGACACCGCCGCCCATCGACCGCTATCCGGCGAGCTGACGAGAGGAGCCTCCCGACATGGACGTCCTGACGGACAACTTCTCGCTCTACGCCGAGGGATTCCTCGGAACCGTCGAACTCACCGTCTACGCCTCGGCGTTGGCCCTCGTCCTGGGCTTCCTCATGGCCTCGTTCCGGGTCGCGCCCGTGGGATCCTTCCGGGTCTTCGGCACGGTCTGGGTCACCGTCCTGCGCAACACCCCGCTGACCCTGCTCTTCTTCGCCGTCATGCTGGGCCTGCCCCGGTTCGGACTCGTGCTGCCCTTCAAGCTGTTCGCGGTCCTCGCGCTCGGCTGCTACACCTCGGCCTTCATCTGCGAAGTGCTGCGCTCCGGCATCAACACGGTGCCGCGCGGCCAGGGCGAGGCCGCCCGCAGTCTGGGGATGAGCTTCAGCCAGTCCCTCGGCACGGTCGTCCTGCCCCAGGCCTTCCGAACGGTGATCCCGCCGATCGGCTCGACCCTGATCGCCCTGGCCAAGAACTCGGCCATCGCCGGGGCGTTCAGCGTCACCGAACTCCTGGGCACCTACAAGACCTTGAGCGAGCTCGGCTACAACATCGTCTGGACCTTCGTCTGGATCGCCGTCGGATACCTCATCATCACCCTCACCATCAGCGCCCTCTTCAACGTCCTCGAGAAGCGCTGGGGAGTCGCCCGATGACCGATTCCACCGCCCTCTACGACATCCCCGGGCCGCACGCCCGGCGGCGCCACCTCCTCTACGGCGTCGCGTCCACCGTCGTGATCCTCGCGCTGGCCGGCTGGATCCTCTATCTCCTCTTCGACAACGACCAGTTCACCTCCACCAAGTGGTCGCCCTTCCTCTACAAGGGCATCCAGGAGCTGCTGCTCGAAGGGCTCGGCAACACCCTCAAGGCCTTCGCCTACGCCTCGGTGCTGTCGCTCGCCCTCGGCGCGGTCCTCGCCACCGGACGCCTCTCCGACCACCGGGTGCTCCGCTGGATCTCGACCCTCCTCGTCGAGTTCTTCCGCGCCATGCCCGTCCTCGTGATGATCTTCTTCATCTTCGTGGCACTCAAGGTGCAGGCCCTGCCCGCACTCGTCGCCGGACTGACCCTCTACAACGGCTCCGTCCTCGCGGAGGTCTTCCGCACCGGCATCCACTCCGTGGCGCGCGGCCAGGGCGAGGCCGCGTACGCCCTCGGCATGCGCAAGACGCAGGTCATGACCTACGTCCTGGTGCCACAGGCCGTCCGCGCGATGCTCCCGGCCATCATCAGCCAGCTGGTGGTGGCCCTCAAGGACACCTCGCTCGGATTCCTCATCACCTACGAGGAGTTCCTCCACGCGGGCAAACTGATCGCCTCCAACCTGGACTACGACCTGCCGTTCATCCCGGTCGTCCTGGTGATCTCACCGATCTACATCGGGATGTGCATGCTGCTCTCCTGGTTCGCCACCTGGGTGGCCCGCAGAGAGCGCCGCAGTCCGAAGACGAAGGCCGTGGACGTGGACCCGGCCGAACCAGAGACGCTGCTGCCGGGACCGCAGTAGCGAGCGAGGGCCGCACCCGCCCGGCAGCAGCCGGTGATCACTCCTTCCGCAGCGGTACCGACACGTACGACGGGTCGGCCGAGGGGGAGGAGAAGGTCAGCTGCGCGCCGGTCGGGTTGTGCTCGATGTAGAGCGGGTCGACGGTGTCGACGACCAGCGCGAGCCGGTGCCCCGCCGGGACGTCGTACGCCGTGGAGAACAGCTCCAGATCGACGCCGAAGGCCTTGCCCGGGGTCCGGTCGTGGAAGGTGTACGGGGCGTTGCTGACGAGCTTGCCGATGCCGAGCGGGCCCACGTCGTAGAGGTACGCGACGAGGGTGCCGCTCTCCTCGGTGGAGGTGACGGTGGTGTGCACCTTCACGGTGCCGCGCACCCGCTGCGGGGTGTCGTACCGCTCCGACTGCCAGACGCCGGCGAAGGCGCGGGGGAGGAGCGGGACGGAGACGACGGGAGGGGTGCGGAGGAACTGGTCCAGGGCGTTGGTGAGCAGGGTGATGCCGCCGTTGGCGCCGGAGTCGATGTTCGCCCAGACCCGCTGCGTACCGCCGAGGTCGAACTTCCGCTGGTTCGCGTGGACGGACTTCCAGTCGGGGTAGCCCTCGTATCCGCCGGTGGACCGGGACTTGAGCTGGACGGGCTGCTCGTGGTCGATGCCGTTGTCGACGCCCTTGAGGTAGCGGTCGAACCAGCGGTGGGCGCTGGTCCAGGTGTCGTTGGGCAGCCCGAACAGGCCGGTGGCCTCGGCGGTGGCGTGGTCGCCGGGGCGGAACTCCAGCCGCTTGGGTCCGGTGAGCTTCTCGAAGAAGCTCGCGTACTGGTTGGGCGGGAAGATGGTGTCGCCCCAGGCGTTGCCGAGCATGATCGCGGCGCCGTTGGCGTTGATCCGGTCCAGCTGCTCGACGGGGGAGCGCTTGCGGCCCCAGGCGATCATGTCCTCCTCCTTGTCCAGGTTGGAGGAGAGGAAGTCGCCCAGGATCTGCTTGAGTTCGGGGCCGGGGCGGCCGGTGAGGTAGCCGGCGCCGCCGAGCAGGGCGGCGGCCTGGACGTGCTGGGTGCGGCCGCTGTAGATGGACTCGATGAGGTCGGCCCAGCCGCTGAGCGCGGCGACGGCCTTGATCCGCGGGTCGTGGGCGGCGGCGAGCAGGCTGATCCCGGCGCCGTACGAGACGCCCGCCATGCCGATGTGCGCGGGGTCGGCGGCGGTGTTGGCCAGGGCCCAGTCGATCACCTTGGAGGCGTCGGCGATGTCCTTGGGTCCCGCGGTCTCGATCTCGCCGCCGGACTGCCAGAAGCCGCGCGAGTTGTAACTCACCACGATGTAGCCCGAGTCGGCGAGCAGCTTGGCCTGGACGAGGTACTCGACCTGGGGCATGGCCCAGCTCGTGGGCAGCACGATCAGGGGGTGGCGGCCGGTGTCGGTGGACCCGGCGGGGGTGACGACGTTCGCCTTGAGGACGGTGCCGCCCTCCCCGGCGATGTCGACGAAGCGGATGCCGGTGCCGGCGGTCTCTCCGGCCTGGGCGGCGGGCGCGAGCCCGAGGGCCGCCCCGGCCACGAGGGCGGCCGAGACGGCGAGGGCCAGGGGTGTGCGTCGCACGGGTCACTCCTCACTGGGGTACTGCTGGGGAAGGCAGTACGGGCACTGATGGGGGGCAGTGAAAGTGACCCGACGGTAACCGCGATGCCTTACCCGTGGTAACTGGTCGGTAAGTTACGTGCGGGTAACGATTGGTGTCCGCGTGGCTCCTCCCGGGAGCACCACGGCCTCCGCGCGGAGCCGCGAAGGCCGCCTCCGGCCTGTCATGATGGAAACGTCCTCACCCCTGACTTGGAGGCGCGGTGCAGGAGTCGAGCGGCGTGCCGGACGTCTTCGACCCGCGGATCTACGCCGCCGGGATCCCGCACGACCGCTTCCGCGCCCTGCGTGACCGTGCGCCCGTCGCCTGGCAGGAGGAGCCCGAGATCCTGGGCTGGCCCGCCGGTTCCGGGTTCTGGGCCGTCACCCGGCATGCCGATGTCGTCCGGGTGCTCAAGGACCCGGGAGCGTACTCGTCCTGTCTCGGCGCCACCCAGATCCGCGACCCCGACCCCGCCGATCTGCCCTTCATCCGGCGCATGATGCTCAACCAGGACCCGCCCGCACACGGTCGGTTGAGGCGACTCGTCAGCCGGGCCTTCACCCCCGGACGGATCGAACGGTTCGGTGCCACCGCGCGCGAGCGGGCCCGGCGGCTGCTCTCGGGGGCGGTCGACGCCGGGGGCGAGGTGGACCTCGTCCGGGCCGTCACCGACGACTACGCCCTGCTCAACCTCACCGACCTGCTCGGAGTGCCCCCGGGCGACCGGGGCCTGCTGCACGCCTGGACCGAGCGGGTCATCGCCTACCAGGACCCCGACGAGCCGCCCGTCCTCGACGACGAGGGGCGGCCCGTCAATCCCCGCTCACCCGCGATGCTCGCCGAGATGTTCGGCTACGCCCAGGAACTCGCCGCCCACAAGCGCGCGCACCCCGCCGACGACGTGATGAGCGTGCTCGCGGCGTCCGAACTCGCCGACGCCGAGCTGGAGATGTTCTTCTTCCTGCTGACCGTCGCCGGGAACGACACGGTCCGCAGCGCCGCCCCCGGAGGCCTGCTCGCCCTCGCCGAACACCCCGACGAGCAGCGGCGGCTCTGGGCCGGCGAGGTCGGAACCGACACGGCCGTGGACGAACTCCTGCGCGTCCACCCGCCCGTGCTCTCCTTCCGCCGCACGGCCGCGACCGACACCGCACTCGCCGGGCAGCCGATCCGCCGCGGCGACAAGGTCGTCGTCTTCCACGCCTCCGCCAACCACGACGAGCGCGTCTTCCCCGACCCGCACCGCCTCGACCTCGGCCGCACCCCGAACCCCCACGTGTCCTTCGGCGACGGCCCGCACGTCTGCCTGGGCGCCCACTTCGCCAGGCTTCAGCTCCGCGTGCTCCACGAGGAGGTGCGCCGGGCCTGCGGCGGTCTCGAACTCGCCGGAGAGCCCCGGCGCCTCGTCTCCAACTTCATCAACGGCGTCAAGTCGTTGCCGGTTCGGCTGCGGGAGCCGTCCGCGCCGCCCGCGTGACATCGGCCACCAGTTCCACCACATCGGGGCCGTACGCCTGCGAGTTGACGACCTTCAGGAGCACCACGAAGGACCCGGAGCGGTGCAGACGCGCCAACTCGGCGTAGTGACGGGCGAGATAGCGGGTCGCCGCCTGGTTGGTGATGGCCCGCTGCCCGCAGAAGAGGAACACCGGCCGGCCGCCCTCCCCCGCCGTGAGCCGGGCCAGGATCACGTACTCGCTGACCCCCGGCTCCGACGGGTAGCGCTCCCCGCCGATCAGGAACGCCCCGCGGTCCGCGCTCGGCTCGACCTCGACGTTCACCTCGATGCCCGGGAGCAGGGTCGCCAGATGGGCGGCCATCCGCCGGTTCGAGTAGGGGCCGCCGACGCAGAACTCCGTCCGGTCGCCGAACCCCTGGTGGGTCTGGTCGTGCGAGAGGATCCGCGCCTGCGCCCCGCAGTCCTTGATGAGCGCGGACAGTTCGAGAAGGGCGAACACGTCGAACCGGTGGACCGAGCGGTCGCCGCCCGACTCCCTGTTCACCACGAGCAGGCACTCCGAGTTCCCCGGCAGGCCGAAGAACTCCTGCTTGCGGCGGAGCCTCCGCCGCCAGAGGTACGTGCGGCCCAGCCAGCCGAGCGACGCGCTGACTCCCGTCGCGAGCACCCCGAGCACGATGTTGCGCAGGTCTTCGTCCATGGGCGCGCATGCTAGCGGGGAAACGGCCTTCTGTTCGAGGCGGTCCTGACGGGAGGGGCCGGGGGAAGTTACGCTGCGCGGACGGTCATTGACTGGAGGTAGGGAATGCGTCGCTCCGCCGCTGGGAAGGTCTCCGTTCTCGCCGTCGCGGCGACGGTGCTCTCGATGGGTGCCGCCGCCCCGCCAGCGGCCCCGTCGGCAGCACCGCCACCGCCCGTCAAGGAGCCCGTCGCCGTCGGCTACGGCGGCGCGGTCGCCAGCGTGGACGCCGACGCCTCGGCCGCCGGTGTCGAGGTGCTCCGCAAGGGCGGCAACGCCGTGGACGCCGCCGTCGCCGTCGCGGCCGCGCTCGGCGTCACCGAGCCCTACTCGGCGGGCATCGGGGGCGGCGGCTACTTCGTCTACTACGACGCGAAGAGCCGTACGGTCCACACCGTCGACGGACGCGAGACCGCGCCGCGCTCGGCCGACACGAACCTCTTCGTGGAGAACGGCGCGCCGATCCCCTTCGAGGAGGGGATGACCAGCGGCCGCGGCGTCGGCACCCCCGGCACCCCGGCGACCTGGAAGGCCGCACTCGACGCCTGGGGCAGCAAGCGGCTCGCGACCCTGCTCGAACCCGCCGAGCGGCTCGCCCGCGAGGGCTTCACCGTCGACGCCACCTTCCGCGCGCAGACCGCGGGCAACGAGGCGCGGTTCCGCGACTTCCCCGCCAGCTCCGAACTCTTCCTGCCCGGCGGACAGTTGCCGGTCGTCGGCTCGGTCTTCAAGAACCCCGACCTGGCCCGTACGTACGAGAAACTCGGGCGCGAGGGCGTCGGAGCGCTCTACCGGGGTCCGCTCGCCCGGGACATCGTGAACACCGTCCGTACGCCCCCGGTCCGCGAGGGTGCCACCCGGAAGGTCCGCTCCGGCGACCTGACGGAACGGGATCTCGCCGCCTACCGGACCGTGTTCCGCAAGCCCACCAAGGTCGCGTACCGAGGTCTCGACGTCTACGGCATGCCCCCGTCCTCCTCCGGCGGTACGAGCGTCGGCGAGGCCCTCAACATCATGGAGGGCACCGACCTGGCGAGCGCCTCCCCGGCCCGCTACCTGCACCGCTTCATCGAGTCGAGCCGCATCGCCTTCGCCGACCGGGGCCGCTGGGTCGGCGACCCGGCCTTCGAGTCCGTGCCGACGCGCGGGCTGCTCTCCCAGCGGTACGCCGACTCGCGCGCCTGCCTGATCCGGGACGACGCCGCGCTGACCAGCCCCCTCGCGCCCGGCGACCCGAACAGCCCGGTGCCCTGCGCGAGCGGTGGAACGGCGGCCCCGACCACGTACGAGGGGGAGAACACCACCCACCTCACGGTGTCGGACAAGTGGGGCAACGTCGTCGCCTACACCCTCACCATCGAGTCCACCGGCGGCAGCGGGATCACCGTGCCCGGCCGGGGCTTCCTGCTCAACAACGAGCTGACCGACTTCTCCTTCGCCCCGGCGAACCCGGCGGTGCACGACCCGAACCTGCCCGGTCCCGGCAAGCGGCCGCGCTCCTCGATCTCGCCGACGATCGTCCTCGACGGACACGACCGGCCGGTCCTCGCCCTCGGGTCGCCGGGCGGCGCGACCATCATCACGACGGTCCTCCAGACCCTCACCGGGGTCGTCGACCGGGGCCTGCCGCTCGTCGACGCGATCGCCGCGCCGCGGGCGAGCCAGCGCAACCAGGCCACCACCGAGCTCGAACCCGGCCTCTGGAACAGCCCGGTCAGGGCGGAACTCGAAGCCATCGGCCACGGCTTCCGGCAGAACCCGGAGATCGGCGCGGCGACCGGCGTCCAGCGGCTGCCGGACGGCCGCTGGGTGGCCGCGGCCGAGACCGTCCGCCGGGGCGGCGGGTCGGCGATGGTGGTCAGGCCGGCGGGGAGGTAGCGGCGGGAGGGGGCGCCCGGGCGCCCCCTCCGCGTCCTACAGCGCCGTCAGCACCCGCGGGCCCTCGTCGGTGATTGCCACCGTGTGCTCCGCGTGCGACGCGCGCGAGCCGTCGACCGTACGGATAGTCCAGCCGTCGCGCGCCGTGTAGTGGTCGTCCGTGCCGCCCCCGATCAGCATGGGCTCGATCGCGAGCACCATCCCGTGGCGCAGCTTCATGCCCCGGCCCGGCCGTCCCTCGTTGGGGACGCCCGGGTCCTCGTGCATCGTGCGGCCGATGCCGTGACCGCCGAAGCCGTCCGGGACGCCGTACCCGGCGGCGCGGCACACCCGGCCGATGGCGTACGCGATGTCGCCGACGCGGTTGCCGACGACGGCGGCCGCGATGCCCGCTTCCAGGGCCTCCTCCGCCGCGGCGATCAGCCGGGTGTCCTCCGGCCGGGCCGGTCCGACCGTGAAGCTGATCGCCGAGTCGCCGGCCCAGCCGCCGAGCAGCGCTCCGCAGTCCGCCGAGACCAGGTCGCCCGGGGCGAGCCGGGTGTCGTCCGGGATGCCGTGGACGATCGCGTCGTTCACGGAGACGCACACGACCGCGGGGAACGGCACCGGCGCCCACTCCGGGCGGTAGCCGAGGAAGGGCGACCCGGCGCCCGCCTCGGCGAGGACCTCCCGGGCGGCCCGGTCGAGGTCGGTCAGCGGCACACCGGGCGCCGCCTTCTCCCGTACGGCCGCCAGGGCGCGGGCCACCACCCGCCCCGCCTCACGCATCGCGGCCAGGTTCTCGTTCGTCTTGATCTCCACCATGCCAATTACTATACCGGTATTAGTATGGCCTCATGGTGCGCACACCCCTGACCCCCGAAGAGCGCGAGCGCGGCGAGCGCCTCGGCCTGTTCCTGCGCGAAGCGCGCGGCGAGCGGTCGATGGTGGAGATCGCCGCCGCCGCCGGCCTGTCCGCCGAGACCCTCCGCAAGATCGAGACGGGCCGGGCCCCGACCCCGGCGTTCTTCACCGTCGCGGCCCTCGCCAGGGTCCTCGGCCTCTCCATGGACGAGCTGGTCGTCCGCTGCGCGCTCGCGCCCGTCTGACGGTCCCCGGTTCCGGGTGCGCGGGAATTCGGTGGCGTGCCGGAGCGGCACGGACGATCATGCGTCGCATGAGCGACGAACCCGCACGATGGACCGTGGCGACCGTCTACCCCGACATGTGGGCGGACCCGGACGACGACCCCCGCAACAACAACGGGGGTGCCGGCTCGGAGGGTGAGCTCGCGACCCTGCAGGACGGCCTGCGGGACTTCCGCCTGACCCTCCGGATGAAGTGCGAGGGGCTGGACGCGGAGCAGCTCGCCCGCCGGTCGGTCCCGCCGTCGACCATGTCGCTGCTCGGACTGGTCCGCCACCTCGCCGAGGTGGAGCGGGACTGGCGCAACTGGATCGGCGACGGTGAACCGCTGCCGAAGCTGTACGGCGGGCGGGACGCGGACTTCGACGGCGCCGTCGCCGAACAGGCCGTGGTCGACGCCGCGTTCGCCGAACTGGAGCGCGAGCAGGCGGCGCTCGACGCCGAGCTGGCCGAGTTTCCCGATCTGGGTGCACGGGTGGGGAAGGACCAGATCGCGATCCGGGAGCTGATGGTGCACCGGATCGACGAGTACGCCCGCCACTGCGGCCACGCCGACCTGCTGCGCGAGTGCGTCGACGGCCGGGTCGGCCAGTGACGGGCCCCGGGCGGCGCAAGGGCCGATCCCGGCCCTGAGGCCGCCGCGGCGCGGTGCGGGCGGCCGCGTCGGCGACGGGGAGACCCTGACCCGCGCCTCCCGCCCGGCCCCGGCATAGGCTCGCTGGCATGATGCCCGAAGAGCTGCGGCGCGGCCGCTACGTCAGCCTGACCACCTACCGCAAGAACGGCACGGGGGTCGCGACACCCGTCTGGTACGCGGTCGACGGCGACGAGCTGTACGCCTGGACCCGCACGGACTCCTGGAAGGTCAAGCGACTGCGGAACGACCCGAGGGTCGAGGTCGCCGTCTGCGACCTGCGCGGCAACATCGCCGAGGGCGCCGAGCGCTTCACCGGCGAGGGCCGGCTGGTGACGGGGGAGGAGCTGCGCCGGATCCGGGGGCTGCTCTCGCGCAAGTACACCTGGCAGTACTGGCTGACCGACGTGCCCGCCATGCTCGTCCGGCTCGGCAAGCGCCCGCACACCGGGATCGTCGTGCGGTTCGGGTGAATTGGGCGGTAGGGCACGCGCAGGAAAACGGTCCGTAGTCGTCCCGTAACACGACTGCGGTCCAATACCCGCGGACCGGAAGGTTCCAGTCGACGGCGGGGCAGGTGCGGATCGCATGACGGTGTATCAACTCCCGGTGGAAGTCGCCACGTTCAGACACTGGCTGACGGAGCTCACGCGCCGCATCCCGCCGGGCGGCGGCTGGTACGGAGTCTTCGCCGAACGCGACCCGGACGGGCTGCGCGCCTGCTTCGACGGGACCGAGATCCTGCCCTGGGACATCGTCGAGTCCCTGCTCCAGGACGCCGGCGAAGCGGCCGACGGGCCGTTCGCCCTCCGGGGCGGGACGCTCTACGCGGCGGCCACCGGCGCCCACGACCGCCGCCCCGGCGGAGCGGCGGCGCTCACCGAAGGCCGGGAACTCATGGAACGCGAACGCCGGTACGCCGAGTCCCGCGCCCACGAACTGCGCGACCGGCTCCACGCGACCCCGGCCTCCGGCCCGGACGACACGGCCCGCCTGGAGCACGACCTGGCCTGGACGCGCGACGACCACGCGCGGGCGACGGCACGGGTCGCCGACCTGACGGCCCGGCTCGCACGGCTGGGGGAGCGCGGCGACGGCGGGGCGGCGCCGGGGCCGACACCGACACCGCCACCGGCCAAGCGCCGCCCGCGTGGCGCGCGCTACGCGTGGCTGGACGGCGGTGACGAGGACCAGGGTCCGGCGGCCGCACCCGCACCCGTTCCTGTACTCCCCAGCGGGGGAGCGGCGCCGCGCGGAGCCCGGTTCGGGGGCGCCGCCCAGCCCGCCCCGTCCGCTCGGTCCGCTCGGCCCGCCGCGCCCGGCGGCGCCGACCCGGCCGTGCCCTCCGAGGCCGATGCCGCCGAGGCGGGCCGCGCCGCCGCCAACGCGGTCTACGCGCTCCAGCGGCTCCGCGCCCAGGGCCGCAGCGGCGAGGCCCATGCCCTGCTCTGCGAGGCGCTCAACGGGCCGCCCGGCCGGCTGCCCGCCCTCGCCGGGGAGCTGCATCGGGCCGGTCTCGGCGCCGACTGGTCGATCCTGCTCTGGGAGGCGGCTTCACTGCCGCCCGGCCGGCTCGCCGCCGTCGCCGGGGCGCTCGCCGACGCGGGCCGCGCCGCCGACTGCGATCAGCTCCTCCGGCAGGGCGTGGCCCGTCCCGTCGAGGAGCTCGCCGGCGCGTGCGCCGCCCTGCGGGCCGAGGGCCACCACCGCGAGGCCCACGCGCTGCTCACCGCCTTCGTCCGGGTCCGCGCCCCCGAGGACGCGGCCCGGCTCGCTGCCGAGGACCCGCGGGTGCTCGCGCCCCAACTCGTCGAAGCCGCCCGTGCGGTGTCCGCGGCCCGCGAGAGCGATCTGCTGCACGCCCTCCGCGTGGCGGGCCTCGCGGGCGCGTGACCCGGCCGGGCGGGCTCCGGCGCAGGTCCGAGGCGGGTCCGTGGGCTCCGGTGCGGCCCGGCGAGCCTCCCCTCCCGCGGTCCGAATCCCGCCCCGCGCGGGAGGCCGGCGCCTGCACGTCTCCGTCATGCCCGGACGTGCCGGTACGTGTCGGTACGTGTCCGACGTGGACCACTCGGGTATGAAACATGATCGACTCCGCCGCTTCCCGGCGGCGGTCTTGCTCCGAGGTGTGACGGGGCTTACGTTCTCCTCCTACGCATCGCGTCTACGTGCGTAGAGGCTCTCTGACGCCGTGCCGAAGGAGCAGATCATGACCGACGTCGTACGCGCCGCGCTCGTCCAGGCGACCTGGACCGGCGACACCGAATCCATGATCGCGAAACACGAGGAGTACGCCCGGGAGGCCGCCCGGCAGGGTGCCAAGGTGATCGGCTTCCAGGAGGTGTTCAACGCCCCCTACTTCTGCCAGGTCCAGGAGCCCGAGCACTACCGGTGGGCCGAGCCCGTCCCCGACGGCCCCACCGTCAGCCGGATGCGGGACCTCGCCCGGGAGACCGGGATGGTGATCGTGGTGCCCGTCTTCGAGGTCGAGAGCGAGGGCTTCTACTACAACACCGCCGCCGTGATCGACGCCGACGGCAGCTACCTCGGCAAGTACCGCAAGCACCACATCCCCCAGGTCAAGGGCTTCTGGGAGAAGTACTACTTCCGCCCGGGGAACGCCGGCTGGCCGGTCTTCGACACCGCCGTCGGCCGCGTCGGCGTCTACATCTGCTACGACCGGCACTTCCCCGAGGGCTGGCGCCAACTCGGTCTCAACGGAGCCCAGTTGGTCTACAACCCCTCGGCCACCCACCGTGGTCTCTCCTCCTACCTCTGGCAGCTGGAGCAGCCCGCCGCGGCCGTCGCCAACGAGTACTTCGTCGCCGCCATCAACCGCGTCGGCATCGAGGAGTACGGCGACAACGACTTCTACGGCACGAGCTACTTCGTCGACCCGCGCGGGCGGTTCGTCGGCGACGTCGCCTCCGACAAGACCGAGGAACTCCTCGTCCGCGACCTCGACTTCGGTCTCATCGAACAGGTGCGCCAGCAATGGGCGTTCTACCGGGACCGGCGCCCCGACGCGTACGACGGGCTGGTGCAGCCGTGAGCAGCCTCTTCGACCGGCACAAGGCCGTCATCCCCGACTGGGTCGCCCTCTACTACAAGGACCCCGTCGAGATCACCCACGGCGAGGGCCGTCACGTCTGGGACGCCGACGGACGCCGGTACCTCGACTTCTTCGGCGGCATCCTCACCACCATGACCGCCCACGCCCTGCCCGAGGTCACCAAGGCCGTCGCCGAGCAGGCCGGCCGGATCATCCACTCCTCGACGCTCTACCTCAACCGCCCGATGGTGGAGCTCGCCGAACGGATCGCCGGACTCTCCGGCATTCCCGACGCCCGCGTCTTCTTCACCACCTCCGGCACCGAGGCCAACGACACGGCGCTGCTCCTCGCGACCGCGTACCGCAGGTCGAACCAGATCCTCGCCATGCGGAACAGCTACCACGGCCGCTCCTTCTCGACCGTCGGCATCACCGGCAACCGCGCCTGGTCGCCCACCAGCCTCTCCCCGCTGCAGACCCTGTACGTCCACGGCGGGGTCCGAACGCGCGGTCCGTACGCCCAGTACAGCGACGAGCGGTTCATCGAGGCCTGCGTCGCCGACCTCGAGGACCTCCTCGGCCACACCCGGGACGTCGCCGCGCTCATCGCCGAACCCGTCCAGGGCGTCGGCGGCTTCACCGCCCCGCCCGACGGTCTCTACGCCGCCTTCCGGCGGGTCCTCGACCGGCACGGCATCCTGTGGATCTCCGACGAGGTGCAGACCGGCTGGGGCCGTACCGGCGAGCACTTCTGGGGCTGGCAGGCGCACGGCCAGGCCGGGCCGCCCGACATCCTCACCTTCGCCAAGGGCATCGGCAACGGCATGTCGGTCGGCGGAGTCGTCGCCCGCGCCGACGTCATGAACTGCGTCGACGCCAACTCCATCTCCACCTTCGGCGGTTCGCCCGTCACCATGGCCGCCGGCCTCGCCAACCTCTCGTACCTCCTGGAGCACGACCTCCAGGGCAACGCGCGCCGGGTCGGCGGTCTGCTCATCGAGCGGATCAGGGCCGCCTGTGCCGGAGTCGAGGCGGTACGGGAGGTCCGCGGCCGCGGCCTCATGATCGGCATCGAGCTCACCGAGCCGGGCACCGAGCGGGCGAACCCGGACGCGGCCGCCACGGTTCTGGAGGCCGCCCGCGAGAACGGCCTGCTGATCGGCAAGGGAGGCGGCCACAACACCAGCATCCTGCGCATCGCGCCACCGCTCTCGCTCACCGTCGCCGAGGCGGAGGAGGGCGCGGCGATGCTCGAAGCGGCCCTGCGGGAGCTGTAGCCGGCGCCCCGCCCAGGGCCACCGCGCCCCGCCCAGGGCTCGCGCCCCGCCGCACCGAGGGCCCCCGCCCCCGCCGTACCGAGACGACATCGTCCCGCCGTACCGAGAGCCACACCGTCCCGCCGTATCGAGATCGGCCCGCCGTATCGACCAGGGAGAGTCCCGTGAGCATCCGAACCGTCATCCGGGGCGGCCTCGTCGTCACCGCCGCCGACGAACTCCACGCCGACGTGCTGATCGAGGACGGCCGCGTGGTCGCCCTCGCGGCCCACGGCTCCGACGCGGCGGGCGCCTGGACCGCCGACCGGACGATCGACGCCACCGACCGCTACGTGCTCCCCGGCGGCGTCGACGCCCACACCCACATGGAGCTGCCCTTCGGCGGCACCTCCGCCTCCGACACCTTCGAGACCGGCACCCGCGCCGCCGCCTGGGGCGGCACCACCACCATCGTCGACTTCGCCGTGCAGAGCGTCGGCCACGGCCTGCGCGAGGGACTCGACGCCTGGTACGCCAAGGCCGACGGCAACTGCGCCATCGACTACGCGTTCCACATGATCCTCTCCGACGTCAACGAGCACACGCTCAAGGAGATGGACCGGCTCGTCCAGGAGGGCATCACCTCCTTCAAGCTCTTCATGGCCTACCCCGGCGTCTTCTACAGCGACGACGGCAAGATCCTCCGGGCCATGCAGCGCTCCGCCGACAACGGCGGACTGATCATGATGCACGCCGAGAACGGCATCGCCATCGACGTCCTCGTCGAGCAGGCCCTCGCCCGCGGCGAGACGGACCCCCGCTATCACGGGGAGGTCCGCAAGGCGCTCCTGGAGGCGGAGGCCACCCACCGGGCGATCCAGCTCGCCCGGGTGGCGGGAGCGCCGCTGTACGTCGTGCACGTCTCGGCGGAGGAGGCCGTCGCCGAGATCGCCACCGCCCGCGACAAGGGGCTGCCCGTCTTCGGCGAGACCTGTCCCCAGTACCTGTTCCTGTCCACGGACAACCTCGCGGAGCCGGGCTTCGAGGGCGCGAAGTACGTGTGCAGCACCCCGCTCCGGCCGAAGGAGCACCAGGCCGCGCTCTGGCGCGGACTGCGCACCAACGACCTCCAGGTGGTCTCCACCGACCACTGCCCGTTCTGCTTCGTCGGCCAGAAGGATCTCGGCCGCGGCGACTTCTCCAAGATCCCCAACGGGCTTCCCGGGGTGGAGAACCGCATGGACCTCCTCCACCAGGCCGTCGTCGACGGGCACATCTCGCGGCGCCGCTGGATCGAGATCGCCTGCGCGACACCGGCCCGCATGTTCGGCCTGTACCCGCAGAAGGGCACGATCGCCCCGGGCGCGGACGCCGACGTCGTGATCTACGACCCGCACGCCGTCCAGACCCTGTCGGCCGAGACCCACCACATGAACGTCGACTACTCGGCGTACGAGGGGAGGACGGTGACCGGCCAGGTCGAGACCGTCCTCTCACGGGGCGAGGTCGTCATCGACCAGCGCAAGTACGTCGGCCACGCCGGTCACGGCACCTTCGTGCCGCGTTCCACCTGCCAGTACCTGAACTAGGAGAGCGACGTTGGATTTTGGACTCGTCCTGCAGACCGACCCGCCGGCGTCGCAGGTCGTCGGGCTGATGCGCCGGGCGGAGCGCAACGGCTTCCGCTACGGCTGGACCTTCGACTCCGCCGTCCTGTGGCAGGAACCCTTCGTCGTCTACAGCCAGATCCTGGAACACACCACCAAGCTGCACGTGGGCCCGATGGTGACCAACCCGGGGACCCGTACGTGGGAGGTGACCGCCTCCACCTTCGCCACGCTCAACGACATGTTCGGCAACCGGACCGTCTGCGGCATCGGCCGCGGCGACTCGGCGATGCGCGTCGCCGGACGCAGGCCGAACACCCTGGCCCGCCTCGGCGAGGCCATCGACGTCATCCGTGACCTCGCGGAGGGGCGGGAGGCCCAGGTCGACGGCAACCCGATCCGCATCCCGTGGATCAAGAACGGGAAACTCCCCGTCTGGATGGCGGCGTACGGGCCCAAGGCGCTCGCACTGGCCGGGCAGAAGGCCGACGGCTTCATCCTCCAGCTCGCCGACCCCTTCCTCACCGAATGGATGGTCAAGGCGGTCCGCCAGGCCGCCGCGGACGCCGGCCGCGACCCCGACGCGCTCACCATCTGCGTGGCCGCGCCCGCCTACGTCACGGCGGACGACTCCCCGGAGGCCCTGGCGCACGCACGCGAGCAGTGCCGCTGGTTCGGCGGCATGGTCGGCAACCACGTCGCCGACCTCGTCGCCAAGTACGGCGAGCACTCCGACATGGTCCCGGAGGAGCTCACCGCGTACATCAAGGACCGGCACGGCTACGACTACTCCCACCACGGCCGCGCCGGGAACCCCGACACCCGGTTCGTCCCCGACGAGATCGTCGACCGCTTCTGCCTCCTGGGCCCGGCCGAGGCCCACATCGAGAAGCTGCGCCGGCTGCGGGAGATGGGCGTGGACCAGTTCGCCGTGTACGCCATGCACGACGCCAAGGAGACGACGATCGACGCCTACGGCTCCGAGGTCGTCCCCGCCCTCCGCTGACGCCCTCCGCCGAGGGCCCGCCGATCCGCCGGGGTCCCGGTCGGCCGCCACACGGCCGGGTCCACCCTCCGGGACTCCGCGATCAGGGGAACCATGCACAGCAAGCAGCACCTCACCGAGCAGCGGCTCGCCCGGGTCCTCGACCAGCGCGTCCGCCCGGCGGTCCACGCCCGTACCGTCCCCCTCTCCGTGGCGGTCTGGAACGTCCCGGGGGAGCCGGTCCCCGTGGCCGAGGCGCTGGCCGCCCCGTACGAGCCGGTGACGCTCGGCCACCGGTGGGGGCCGCCGTGGTCCACCAGCTGGTTCCGGATCAGCGGCGGAATCCCCGAGGAGTGGGCCGGCCGCCGGGTCGAGGCGGTCGTCGACCTCGGCTTCGACGCCACCGGCGCCGGCTTCTCCAGCGAGGGCCTGGTCCACCGCCCGGACGGCAGCGTCGTGAAGGCCCTCAACCCGCGCAACGCCTACGTCCCGGTCGCCGACCCGGCCGTCGGCGGCGAGCAGTTCACGTACTACGTCGAGGCCGCCGCGAACCCGAACCTGGTCGGCGCCCAGACCCCCACCAGGACCGCGGACCGGCCCGCCTGGCTGACCGGAACCGGCCCCGTCGGCGCCCCGCTCTACCGGCTGCTCCGCCTGGACCTCGCGGTCTTCGACGCCGAGGTCTGGGAGCTCGCCCAGGACCTGGACGTCCTCGGGCGCCTCATGCGTGAACTCCCCGAGGCCGAACCGCGCCGCTGGCGGATCCTGCGGGCCGTCGAGAAGGCCCTGGACGCCCTCGACCTGCAGGACGTCTCCGGCAGCGCCACCGACGCCCGCGCCCAGCTGCGCCCGGCGCTCGCCGCCCCCGCGTCCCCGAGCGCCCACCGCGTCTCCGCCGTCGGACACGCCCACATCGACTCCGCCTGGCTGTGGCCGCTCCGCGAGACCGTGCGGAAGGTCGCCAGGACCCTGTCCAACGTCACCCACCTCATGGACGACCACCCCGGCTTCCGGTTCGCCATGTCCCAGGCACAGCAACTGGCCTGGATCAAGGAGCACCGCCCCGAGCTCTACGCCCGGGTCCGGGAGAAGGCGGCGGGCGGGCAGTTCCTCCCCGTGGGCAGCCTGTGGGTGGAGGCCGACACCAACATGACCGGCGGCGAGGCCCTCGCACGCCAGCTGATCCACGGAAAGCGCTTCTACCTCGACGAGTTCGGCCTCGAGACCGAGGAGATGTGGCTGCCCGACACCTTCGGCTACAACGCGGCCCTGCCGCAGCTGATGAAGCTCGCCGGCGTGCGCTGGTTCCTCACCCAGAAGATCTCCTGGAACACCACCGACAGGTTCCCCCACCACACCTTCTGGTGGGAGGGCATCGACGGCAGCCGCATCTTCAGCCACTTCCCGCCCGTCGACACCTACAACGCCGAGCTCACCAGTACCGAACTCGCCCACGCCGTACGCAACTTCCGGGACAAGGAGGCCGTCGGCAGCTCGCTGCTCCCGTTCGGCCACGGGGACGGCGGCGGGGGTCCCACCCGGGAGATGCTGGCCCGCGCGGCCCGCCTGGCGGACCTGGAGGGCTCACCCAGGGTCGTCGTCGAGAGCCCGGCGGACTTCTTCGAGCGGGCGCACGCGGAGTACCCCGACGCTCCGGTGTGGCTCGGGGAGCTCTATCTGGAGTTCCACCGCGGCACGCTCACCAGCCAGTTGCGGACCAAGCAGGGCAACCGGCGCGGTGAGCACCTGCTCCGCGAGGCCGAGCTGTGGTCGGCCACCGCCGCGATCCGCACCGGGTTCGACTACCCGTACGAGGCCCTCGACCGGCTCTGGAAGACGGTCCTGCTCCATCAGTTCCACGACATCCTGCCCGGCTCCTCCATCGGCTGGGTCCACCGCGAGGCGGAGGAGACCCACGCCGCCGTCGCCGCCGAACTGCACGGGATCGTGGCCGCCGCCCAGCGCGCCCTGGCCGGGGCCGGCGAGGCCGGGGGAGAGGCCGTCGGAGTGGGAGGGGAGGGCGACGGAGCCGTGGTCTTCAACGCCTCGCCCTTCACCCGGGACGGCATCCCGGCCCTCGGCGCCTCCCGGCGTACGGCATCGCCCGCCCGGCCCGTCGCACCCGTACCCGCCCCCGCCCCGTACGAAGGAAGCCACCTCCTCGACAACGGACTCGTCCGGGTCCGCATCGACGACCGGGGCCTGGTGACCTCGGCGTACGACATCACGGCCGGCCGGGAAGCCCTGCCGCCGGGCGCCGTCGCCAACCTCCTCCAGCTCCACCAGGACTTCCCCAACGCCTACGACGCCTGGGACATCGACGTCTTCTACCGCAACACGGTGCACGACCTCCTGGACGCCGACGCGGTCTCCGCGGAGGCCGGCGGCCTCCGCGTCGTCCGGACCGTCGGCGACTCCCGCATCGAGCAGCTGATCTCGCTCGCCGAGGGATCCCGGCGCCTGGACGTCGCCACCGAGATCGACTGGCAGGAGACGGAGAAGCTCCTCAAGGCCGCCTTCCCGCTCGACGTCCGGGCCGACCACTCCAGCGCGGAGATCCCCTTCGGCCACGTCCGGCGCCCCACGCACACCAACACCAGCTGGGACGCGGCCAAGTTCGAGTTCTGCGCCCACCGCTTCCTGCACCTCGGAGAACGGGGCTGGGGCGCGGCCCTGGTCAACGACTCGACCTACGGGCACGAGGTCACCCGCGACGTACGCCCCGACGGCGGGACGACCACGACCGCCCGGCTCACCCTGCTCCGCTCCCCGCGCTACCCCGACCCGGACGCCGACCGCGGCAGGCACCGGCTGCGGTACGGCCTCGTCATCGGCGCGGACATCGCCGACGCCGTCCGCGAGGGCTACGGCTTCAACGTGCCCGAGCGCTCCGTCCCCGGCGGCACCCAGGAGGTCGCGCCGCTGGTCGCCACCGACGACGAGGCCGTCGTCGTGGACACGGTCAAGCTCGCCGACGACCGCTCGGGCGACGTCGTCGTACGCCTCTACGAGGCGCAGGGCGGCCGGGCCGCCGCACGGCTGACCACCGGCTTCCCGCCGGCGTCGGTGACGGTGACGGACCTGCTGGAACGCGCGCTCGGCACCGAAGGCACCGAAGGCACCGAAGGCACCGAGGACGCCGAAGGCACCGAGGACGCCGACGAGAACGGCGAACCCGACACCGCGCGGGCAGCCGCAGGGCCCGCCCCGGCCGTCCGGACGGCCGACCGCGAGGTGTCCCTCACCCTGCGCCCCTTCCAGATCCTCACGCTGCGGCTGCGGCCCGTGCCGCTAAAGTGATCAAGCTGTCCCTGCCCGGTCAGCGTCGGGGGGAGAAGCAATGGGCGAGCACATCGGATTCGGCCTACTCGGGCCCCTGGTGGTCACCGCCGGGGGGCGGACCGTCCAGGTGCGCAGCGCACGGCAACGGACGGTCCTCGCCCTGCTGCTCCTGAGCCCGGGACGGATCGTGCCGGTCGACACCCTCGTGGAGGAGGTCTGGAACGGCAGCCCGCCGGCCACCGCGCGGACCCAGGTCGCCATCGTCGTCGCGGCCCTGCGCAAGGCGCTCAAGGCCGAGGGTGCGGCCGCCGAGGACGTCATCGTCACCGCGCACCCCGGCTATCTGCTGCGTACCGAGGAGCACGCCCTCGACACCACCTCCTTCACCGAACTGCTCGCCGAGGCCGAGACCGCGGTCCGTGAGCGGCGCCCCGCGGACGCCGAACGCCACTTCGCGCAGGCGCTCGCACTCTGGCGAGGGCCCGCGCTCGCAGGCGTCGCCGGCCGGCTCGTGGAGGACGAGGCCGCCCGCTGGGAGGAGAGCCGGGTGCACGCTCAAGAGGCGTGGGCGGGCGTACGGCTCGAACTCGGCCGGCACCGGTCCATGCTGGCCGAACTGGCCGGGGCCGTACAGGAACACCCCCTCCGCGAGCGTGCCTGGTACCACCTCATCCTGGCCCGCTACCGCTCCGGACGGCGCGCCGAGGCCCTGGAGGGCTACCGCGAGGCGCGGCGCAGGTTCGTCGACGAGCACGGCATGGATCCCGGCCCGGAGCTGCGACGGCTGCACGACGCGATCCTGCGGGACGATCCCGGCCTGGCGGTCGAGCGGGACGACCCCGCGCCCGCCGTCGGAGCGGGCCGGGGCCCGACCGCGGGCGGGCGGTACGCCGTCGCCGACGTCGGGGCGCCCGCCGACGGGCCGCGTCCCCGTGCTCTGCTCGTCCCCTCGGAACTCCCGCTCGACGTACCGGGATTCGCCGGACGGGGTGACGAACTCGACGGTCTGGACGGTCTCGTGGAGGCGGCCCGGGACGGGTCTCCGAACACCCCCACCGTCGGACTGATCACCGGTGTCGGCGGGGTCGGCAAGACCGGACTCGCCGTCCGCTGGGCCCACCGCGTCGCCGAACACTTCCCGGACGGCCGCTTGTTCGCCGATCTCCGCGGCTACGACGAGCAGCACGCGCCGACCGCCGCCGGCGATGTCCTCAGCCGCTTCCTGCGCGCCCTCGGAGTGGCGAGCGACGACGTGCCCAACGGACTCGAGGAGCGGATCGCCCTCTACCGGAGCGTGCTCGCCGAGCGCCGCGTCCTGCTCGTCCTCGACAACGCCCGTACATACGCGCAGATCGAGCCCCTGCTGCCCGGCAGCGGCGGCTCCACCGTCCTGGTCACCAGCCGTGAGCAGCTGGAGCGGCTGGTCACCTGGCCCCCGGCCGCGCGCATCCATCTGGGGCTGCTGCCCGAGGAGCGTTCCGTCGAACTGCTCGCGCGCATCGCCGGAGAGGCCAGGATCCTCGCCGCGCCCGAGGACTCGGCCCGCCTGGTGGAGCTGTGCGACCGGCTGCCGCTCGCGGTGCGGATCGCCGCCGCCCGGCTGGCGTCCAAACCCCACTGGTCGGTACGCCACATGGTCACCCGGCTCAGTGACGAGCGGCGGCGGCTCGACGAGCTCAGCCAGGGCGACTCGCAGGTGCGGGCGGGCTTCGCGCTGAGCTACCGCCACCTCGAGCGGGACGCCGCCCGGCTCTTCCGGCGCCTCGGACTGCTCGGCGTGCCCGACTACACCGTCTGGGTCGGGGCGGCGCTTCTCGACGTGGACACGGCAGAGGCGGAGCGCCTCATGGAGCACCTGGTGGACGCCCAGTTCCTGCAGGTCGCGGGGACCGACTCCACCGGGCGGCTGCGCTACCGCCTGCACGACCTGATGCGGCTGTACGCGGCCGAGCGTGCCCGCGCGGAGGAGCCCGATGAGGACCGCATGGAGGCCTCCCACAGGGTCTCCCGCGCGTTCCTGACGATCGCCGAGGCCGCGTCCCGGCGGGAGTACGGATCGGCCCGGAACATCGTGGGCGGCGACACACCCCGTGGGGTGCTCGATACCGCCCTCGTCGACGATCTGCTCGCGCACCCGATGAGGTGGTTCGAGGCGGAGCGGCTCTCGCTGATCGCCGTCGTGGAGCAGGCGGCCCGGGCGGGAGCGGACGAGATCGCCTGGGAACTGGTCATGTGCATGGAGGTGCTCTTCGAGTCGCGCAACTACATGGAGGACTGGCTCCGTTGCGGCGAGGTCGCCCTGGAGGCGGCGCGCCGTGCGGACAACGTGCGCGGCATGGCGGCCATGGAGCAGCAGCTCGGCGTGGTCGACATGCGGCAGCGCAGGTTCGACGCGTGCGCCGCACGGCAGGAGACCGCCCTCGCGCTCTACACCGAGGCGGGGGTTCCGCAGGGGCGCGCGCAGGCCCTGAGCATCCTCGCCCTCGTCGACCGGTTCCGGGGGGACTACGAGCGGGGACTCGAACGGCTGCGTGAAGCCATCCCGCTGTACCGGGAGGCGGGCTCCCGCTGCTGCGAGGCGCACGCCCTCCAGAGCATGGCCCAGACCTTCCTCGACCAGGGGAAGCCGCAGGACGCCCTGGAACTCGGCAGGGAGGCGCTGAGGATCCACGAGAAGGGCACGGGCAACCGGCGGGGCCTCGCGCAGGCCCATCACCGCATGGGGCGCGTCCATCTCGCCCTGGGCCAACTGGCCGAGGCGGAAGACCAGTTCGTCCGGACCGTGGAGCTCGTCAGGCAGAAGTCCGATCTCGTCGGCCTCTCGTACGCGCTCCTGGGACTCGCGGAGACCCGCGAGCGGGCCGGGGACGAGACCGGGGCGGAGGGCACGTTCCTGGAGGCCCTGGACGTGGCCCGGGGCAGCTGGAGCCCGATGATCGAAGGCCAGATCCTGCTCGCGCTCGGCCAGGCGCGCTCCGGCTGGGGACGGCCGGAGGAGGGCGAGGAACTCCTGACCGGGGCCCTCGCCATCTTCCGCAAGGTCGGCGCCCCGCCCTGGGAGGAGCGGGTGACCGAGGCGCTCGGGACGCTGCGTGCGAGCGGGGCCGACCGGCCGGGAGCGCCCGCGGCGAGGGCCGGGAAGCCTCCGTACAGAGGTGCCGTATAGAGACGGTATAGATCTCCGGGCGACGATCGTCCTCCGTATGGGGGCGGTATGGACGCGCGGCCGAGCATGGGGAACGTTCCCGCCGCCACCGGCGGACGGGGCGCCGCACACGCCCTCCCGCACATCCGCCACCGGCGGAGGGCGTCGGACATCTCCCTCTGACGAAGTCCTCGAAAGGACCGGCCGCACATGAGCACCGAGACGAACAGCCTCCGCCGGCAGGGCGGCACCGGATCCCCCGGACCCGCGCTGCGCCTGGACGCCGTCGTGAAGGAGTACGGGAGGAACGGGCGCGCCGTCCGCGCCCTCGACGGCGTCACCGTCGGCATCGAGCGCGGCTCCTTCACGGCCGTCATGGGCCCCTCCGGCTCCGGCAAGTCGACCTTCCTGCACTGCGCCGCCGGTCTCGACCGGCCCACCAGCGGCGCCGCGTTCATCGGCGACACCGCCCTGAGCGGCATGAACGAGACCAGACTGACCGAGCTGCGCCGCAAGCGCGTCGGCTTCGTCTTCCAGGCCTTCAACCTGATCCCCGCGCTGTCCGTACGGGAGAACGTGGAACTGCCGCTGCGCCTCGCCGGCGAACGCCTCGACCCCGTCTGGCTGGAGGAGATCCTCACCCGCGTCGGCCTGGCCGGCCGGGCGGCCCACCGGCCCGCCGAACTCTCCGGCGGTCAGCAGCAGCGCGTGGCCATCGCCCGCGCCCTGATCACCCGCCCGGACGTCATCTTCGGCGACGAGCCCACCGGCGCCCTCGACACCGTCACGGCCAAGGAGATCCTCTCCCTGCTGCGGTCCTGCGTCGACTCGACCGGCCAGACCGTCGTCATGGTCACCCACGACCCGGTCGCCGCCTCCTACGCCGACACCGTCCTCTTCCTCGCCGACGGCCGCATCGCCGACGTGATGCGGTCCCCGACCGCCGACCGCGTCGCCGACCGCATGACCCACCTGGGAGCGTGGGCCTGATGCTCCGGTACGCCTTCCAGACCCTGCGCGCCCGGAAGGGCGGCTTCATCGGGGCGTTCCTCGCCCTCTTCTGCGCGGCCGCCCTGGTCACCGCCTGCGGCATCCTCCTGGAGACCGGCCTCAGGGGCACCATCGGCACCGAGCGGTACGCCGGCACCCCCGTGATCGTCGGCGGCGACCAGAACGTCCACCAGGTCACCGTCAAGAACAAGGGCGGCAAGACCAAGACGAAGAAGAAGTCCAAGCCGCTCGGCGAGCGCGTCTGGCTGCCCGCCGACACCGCGGGCACCCTCCGCTCGCTGCCCGGCGTTCGGGCCGCACTGCCCGAGATCACCTTCCCCGCGTACGCGGTCACCCCGGAGGGCCGGATCGTCCCGGGAGTCGACGGCAAACCCTCGTACGGCCACTCCTGGACGTCCGCCCCCCTGACCCCCTTCACCCTGACCGAGGGCGCCGCCCCGGCCCGCGCCGACGAGGTCGTCGTCGACCGCGAACTCGCCGCCCGGGCCCGTATCCGGGTCGGTGCGGAGCTCACCGTCCAGGCGACCGACGCACCCCGCGCCTACCGGGTGACCGGCATCGCCGCGCCCGCCGGCGGCGACCTCGCGCAGCAGACCTCGCTCTTCTTCTCCGACGCGGAGGCCGAGCGGCTCTCCGGCCGCCCCGGCCAGGTCAGCGCCGTCGGCGTGCTCCCCGAGCCGGGCGTGTCCACGGCGGACCTCCGGGACCGGGTCACCGCGGCCCTCGCCGGCACCACCGCGCAGGTCGCCACCGGCGGAGAGCGCGGACCGGTCGAGTTCCTCGACGCGGCCAAGGCCCGCATCAAACTCGTCTCCATGGGCGGCGCCATCGGCGGCACGTCGCTGCTCGTCGCGATCCTCGTGGTCGTCGGCACCTTCGCCCTCACCGTCCAGCAGCGCCACCGCGAACTCGCCCTGCTGCGCGCCGTCGCCGCGACACCCCGGCAGGTCCGGCAGCTCATCGGCCGCGAGGCCCTGATCGTCGGCCTCTTCGCCGGAACGCTCGGCTCCGTGGCCGGTCTGCCCCTCGCGTACTGGCTGCACGGCAGGTTCGTCGCCCTGAAGGCGATCCCCGAGACCCTTGACGTCACCTTCAGCGTCTTCCCCCTCTTCGCCGCCCTCGGCGCGGCCCTGCTCGGCGCGTGGGCGGCCGCGCGGATCTCGGCCCGCCGCACCGCCCGCATCCGCCCCGCCGAGGCCCTCGCCGAAGCGGCCGTGGAACGCCGGACGATCGGCTGGGGCCGGCTCGGCGCGGGCGTCGCCCTCCTCGCCGGCGGCATCGTGCTCCTCGCGGTCCTCGCCGCTCTGCGCACCGAGCCCGCCTCCACCCCGGTGACCTTCCTGTCGGTCGTGGTGCTCTCGGTCGCGGTGTCGCTCCTGGGCCCGCTGATCGCCAGGGCCGCGGTCGCGGTCCTCGGAGTCCCGCTCAAGGCCTCCCGGGTCCGGGGCCACCTGGCCGTCGCCAACGCCCGCGCCGACAGCAGGCGTCTCGCCTCGGCGGTCACCCCGCTCGCCCTGCTCATCGGCATGGCCTGCACGGTGCTCTTCGTCCAGACCACGATGGGCGCGGCGGCCACCGCCCAGGCCCGGGCCGGCAACAAGGCCGACTGGATCGTCGCCTCGGCCGGCCCCGGCGTCCCGGCCCAGGCCGCCGAGCGCCTGCGTGAGGTCCCCGGGGTGACGGCGGTGACCGAGATCGTCCGTACGTCCGTACGCGTCGGCCTGGAGAAGTACCCGGCGCAGGGCGTGTCCACGGACGGTCTGCACCACACCTGGGACCCGGGCGTCACCGCCGGCACCCTCGACGGCTTCGGGCCGCGGAGCGTCGCACTGAGCGAGGTCGCCGCGGACGACCTGGGCAGGAAGCCGGGGGACGTGCTGAGGCTGACGCTCGGCGACGGCACGGAGACCGAACTGACCGTCGCGGCCGTCTACGCACGTGGGCTGGGCTTCGGCGACCTGACGATGTCCCACGCGCTGGTCGCGCGGCACGTCGACAACCCGCTGGCCTCGTCGCTCCTCGTCACGACGGACGGGGCCACCGGCACCGGCAGGGACGGGCTGCGGAAGGCGCTCGGAGCGCTCCCCGGCGTGGGGGTGCTCGACCGCGACCAGGTCGCGGACCTGCAGGCCGAGGTCCAGCAGTCCAACGCCGAGGTCAACTACGTCGCGATGGGCCTGATCATCGCCTTCACCGCGATCGCCGTCGTCAACACGCTGGCCGTGTCGGTGTCCGACCGCAGTCGCGAGTTCGCGCTGCTGCGGCTTGTCGGCACCACGCGCCGCCAGGTGATGGGCATGCTCCGGATCGAGGCGGCGGTGGTGGTCCTCGTCGCCGCGGTCCTCGGCACGGGCATCGCGTACGCCGTGCTCACCGCCTTCGGCATCGGCATGACGGGCTCGGCCGTCCCGGCCGTCGACGCCCGGATGTACGCCGGAGTCCTGGGCTTCGCCGTCCTGCTGACGTACCTGGCCACCCTGATCCCGGGCCGGGTGGCCCTGGGCGGCCGGCCCGCCGACGTCATCGGCGCACGCCAGTAGGAAGCGAACGGCCGGGGGCACGGGCTCCCCGGCCGTTCCGCCGTCCGCCCGGGCAATGGGCCGGGCGGCATCGGTGCTACGGGGCCGACCGGCCCGGGTACCGGGCGACGACCGTCCGACGGGGCGAGGAGAGGGAGAAACGCCGCATGGCGTCACGCGAGGAACCGGCGCGGGAGCGGGACGGGCGAGACCGGCACGAGGGCGACGGGGAACCGGCGTCCGAGCGGACGCGGGACGCCGTCCCCCGTGCCCGCCCGGGGGACGGCGTCCCGGACCGTGTGACGGACCGTGCCTCGGAGCGCGCGAAGGACGGCGTCCCGGAGCACGCGCCGGACAGCGCGCCGGACACCGCGCCGGAGAACGCGGGTGAGCGCGCCCCGAAGCCCGCGCCGGACGGCGTTCCCGGGCCCGCCGAGGTCGGCGCGGACGTGGCCCGCGCCCTGCGCGCCGGGCGCGAGACGCACGTCTGGTGGTGGACGTCGCCCGAGTGCACCGACCCGGACGATCTGCCGCTCCTGGACACCGAGGAGTTCCGGCGGGCGCTGTCGATGCCCGCCGAGCGGGACGCCGCCGCCTTCGTCCGCTCCCGGGCCGTGGTACGCCGGGCACTCGCCGGCCTGTTCGGCCTGGACCCCCGGGACCTGGTCCTGGGCACGCGCGGCCGTCCCGGTCGCGAGGGAACCGGACACGGGCCGCCGCAGCTCGTCGTCCCGGCCCTGCCCCTGGTCCTCAGCATCAGCCGTACCGACGGGCACGGGCTCTTCGCCCTCGGCGCGGGCACGTCGATCGGGGTCGACGCCGAGGCCCTGCGGCCGGTCGCCGGCCGGCCGATCACCGATGCGGACCTGACCGACGCGGAGCGGCGGCACCTGCGCGGGCTGCCGGCGGGGCCCGAGAGGGACGGGGCCTTCCACCGCATCTGGACCCGGAAGGAGGCCGTCGCGAAGGCCAGCGGACTCGGACTCTCCGGCATCGAACTGGGCCTGCTCGAAACCCGTCCGGCCCACCCCGGCCCCGTACGGGTCGCCCAGCACGACCTCGGCCGGACCACCGCGTGGCACGTGGAGGACCTCCACGTCGTGGAGGGCGTGGCGGCCGCGCTCGCCCGTCCGGCGCGTCCCGAAGGGCACGGCCCGGTGCACCACCACACCTACGGCGCGGACACCCGCCGGTCCGGCTAGGTCACCGCGTGCGGGAGGGAACCGGAGCGGTGGCGGGCGCAAAGGCGTCGGGCGCAAAGGCGGCGGGGGCCGCGGGCCCGCCGGCCGCCGGCGAGGACGCAAGCAGCCGTACGAGCTCACCGCACCGGTACAGCGGACGGCCCTCGGCGTCGAGACCCGACAGCTGGAGCAACGCCCGCTCCACCAAGGCCTCCAGGACGTCCTCCACCACGACCTCCCGCATGCCGAGGACGCGCGCCGCCGCCCGCGCCGTGAAGGGCCGTGCCGCGTCGAAGCACGCGGCCCCGGCATCGGCCAGACCGGTCAGCACCGACAGATCCGTGCGGTCCAGGCGCCGTACGGCCCGCAGCAGGGTCTCGCGCACACTCGCATCGCCGTACGCCAGCTCGTCGAGACGGGCGTCCGGGTCGGCCAGCCGCGCCGCGAGCCTCGCCACGGGCCAGTGCGGCCGCGCCGCGAGCCGGGCCCCCACGACGGACAGGGCCAGCGGCAGCCCGGCGCAGTACGCCACCAGCTCGCGGGTGGCGTCCGGTTCGGCGTCGAGCCGGTCCCGGCCGGCCAGCGAGCCGAGCAGCTCCCGCGCCTCCGTGTCGTCCAGCAGGGGCAGCGCGACGGTGTCCGTGGCCGCCACGCGGGCCAGCCGGGTCTGACCGGTCACCAGAACGGCCGCCTCGGGCGCGCCCGGCAGCAGCGGGGCCAGCTGCCGGTCGTCCACGGCGCCGTCGAGGACGAGCAGCAGCCGGGCCCCGGAGGTCCGGGTCCGGAACAGCCGGACCAACTCCTCCAGATCACCCCGTACGGCGGGGGCCGCCGGGTCGCCGAGTGCCCGCAGCAGCCGGACCAGTACCTCGGCGGGATCCCGCGGGGCACCGTCGGGGCGGCACAGCTCCACATACAACTGACCGTCGGGGAACCACGCGGTGGAGTCCCGCGCCGCGCGCACCGCCAGCGCCGTCTTGCCCGCCCCGGCCGTGCCGGTGATCAGGAGCCGGCGCGGGTGCCGGCCGTCGTGGTCCCTCAACCGGTCCCGCAACAGGCCGAGTTCGGGACCGCGGCCGATGAGTTCCCCATAGGAGGCGGGAAGGTTCGTCGGTACGGAACGCCCGACGACGCGCGTCACGGCGGCGGTCACCGGTATCGGGCCACCGCCCTCGTCGGCTGCCGACGCCTCGACAGGCGCCTCGGCCGACGCTACGACAGGCGCCTCGGCCGACGCTACGACAAGCGCCTCGGCCGACGCTACGACAGGCGCATCGACCGGAGGCGCGGTCGGCGACCCTCCCGGGGACCCGGTCGGCGACCCGGCCCGGCGGCCCGCCGGACGAGAAGGCCCGCTGGGCGCACCCGGCTCCATGGACGCCGACCGTCCCCCACCCCCCTCCAGCACCGCCTGAAACGCGGAGCCGAGCGCCTCGCCCGGATCCACCCCCAGCCGGTCCACGAGCAGAGCCCGCCCCTCGTAGTACGCGTGGAGCGCGTCGGCCTGCCGCCCGCACCGGTAGAGCGCCGTCATCAACTGGGCCCGGAGCCGCTCCCGTACCGGATGCTCGGAGACGAGGCCGGTCAGTTCGGCGACGGTCTCCTCGTGCCGGCCGAGGGCCAGATCGGCCTCGATCCGGGACTCCAGGGCGATCAGCCGGGCCTCTTCGAGCCGGGGCAGCTCGGCCTCGGCCAGCTCCTCGGTGGCATTGGCCAGCGCCGTGCCCCGCCACAGACCCAGCGCGTCGCGCAGCAGCGTCGCGGCGGTCCCGAAGCGACGCTCGGCGAGGGCCGCGCGGCCCAGCCGGTCGAGCCGGGTGAACTCGGCCAGGTCGATCGACGCGTCGGGCGCCCGCAGGACGTACCCCGGCCGCCGCCGGACGATCTCGACCTCGTCGCCGAGGTGTTTGCGCAGCCGCGACATGTACGTGTAGATCTGCGCGTCGGCGGTGGCGGGCGGGTCGAAGCCCCAGAGGAGGGCGGCGAGCCGGGTGTCGGAGACCAGGCGGCCCTCCGCCAGGAGGAGCGCGGCGAGCACCGTGTGGACCTTGCTGCCGGCGAGCGGGACCGTGCCGCCGCAGGCCCGTTCGGCCTCGATCGGCCCGAGGAGCCGGAAGTCCATCGGCCCCCCTCTCCTGGCGCACGCGTCCGTTCTGGAGTCCAGAAGCTAATCGGGGGCCTTATCGAGCCGATATCGTCCGCCGACCGGGTCCCGGAGGGCGCGATATCACGGCTTCGGCCAGGACTACCGTCGTGCCCACGCTGGATACGATCGGCCGATGAACGCCACCGCCCTGCTCGCGGCCCCCGCGACGCCGACCGCGCCCGCTCTGCTCCTCCGGCCCTGGCGTCCCGACGACGTGGCGGAGCTGGTCGAGGCGTACCGCGATCCCGCGCTGCGCCGCTGGGCGATCGCGCCGGTCGAGACGGTGGAGGACGGGCTGGTGTGGGTGCGGGCCCAGGAGGAGGCACGTACGGCGGGAGTCCGGTTCGGGTTCGCCGTCGTCGAGGCGCCGTACGGCGGGGAGCCGCAGCGGCTGGCGGGCGGTGTCGTGCTCAAGGAGGTCGCGCCCGGCAGGCCGTCCGCCGAGGTCGGCTACTGGACGGCGGCCCGGGCCCGTGGGCGTGGCGTGGCGCCCAGGGCCCTGGAAGCCCTCACCGCCTGGGCGTTCGACTCGTTCCGTGCCGACGGTCCGGAGCGCCTCGAACTCCTCCACCAGGCCGACAACACGGCCTCCTGCCGCGTCGCGGAGAAGTGCGGCTACGCCTTCGACGGGATCCTTCCGGCCGCGCCTCCGGCCTTCCCGCTGGACGGCCATCTCCACGTACGGGAAAGGGCGTAGGCGGCCGACGTGGTGACGGGGGTCTACCCGCGTCCCACGTCGAGTGGAAGAATCGCTCCCCGACTCCTCGGCCGCACGTGGTCCTTGACCGAGCACGAAGGAGCCGCTCCGGCCTGGCACCCCTCGCCCCTCCCCGGGCGACACCTCGTTCCGTCCTCCCCGCCGAACGAAGGGTTCCTCCGTATGACCGCAACCGTCCCCCCGGAAAGATCCGCGGGCCCCTCCGGACCCGCCGCACCCGGCGGCCGCGTCGAGCTCGGCCCCGGCACCACCCCCGACGACCCCCGCTTCGTCAACGAGGACCTGCTCCCCGTCCCCGTCTCCCAACGCCGCTGGACCACCTACAACTTCGCCGCCCTCTGGGTGGGCATGGCCCACAACATCCCCTCCTGGATGCTCGCCTCCGGTCTCGTCGCCCTCGGCATGGACTGGAAGCAGGCGGTGCTCACCATCGCCCTCGCCAACGTCGTCGTCCTCCTGCCGATGCTGCTCACCGGGCACGCAGGACCCAAGTACGGCATCCCCTTCCCCGTCCTCGCCCGCGCCTCCTTCGGACTGCGCGGCGCGAACCTGCCCGCACTCATCCGGGCCGGGGTCGCCTGCGCCTGGTTCGGCATCCAGACCTGGATCGGCGGCCAGGGCATCTTCGTCCTGCTCGACAAGGTCTTCGGCGGCGACTGGGCGGACGCGTCGAGGATCGGCGGTCAGCCCTGGACCCTCTGGCTCTGCTTCGCCCTCTTCTGGGCCCTCGAACTCGCCATCATCTACCGGGGGATGGAGGCGCTGCGCCGCTTCGAGAACTGGGCCGCGCCCTTCGTCATCGTCGGCGCGCTCGTCCTCCTCGGCTGGATCGCCGTCAAGGCCGGCGGCCTCGGCCCCCTGCTCGACCAGCCGTCGAAGCTCGGCTGGGGCGCCGACTTCTGGCCCGTCTTCTTCCCCGCCCTCATGGGCATGATCGCCTTCTGGGCGACGCTCAGCCTCAACATCCCCGACTTCACCCGCTTCGGCGCCGGCCAGCGCTCCCAGGTCCTCGGCCAGGCCCTCGGACTCCCGACCACCATGACCTTGTTCGCGCTGCTCTCGGTGCTCGTCACCTCCGGCTCGCAGGCCGTGTACGGCGCGCCCGTCTGGGACCCGGTGGCCCTGGCGGCCAAGACCGACAACGTCTTCGGACTGCTCTTCGCCCTGGTGACGGTGCTGGTCGCCACCCTGTCGGTGAACATCGCGGCGAACGTCGTCTCTCCGGCGTACGACCTCGCCAACCTCGCCCCGAAACTGATCGACTTCCGTACGGGCGCGCTGATCACCGGAGTCGTCGGCGTGCTCATCATGCCGTGGAAGCTCACCGCCACCCCCGAGCTGTACATCTTCACCTGGCTCGGCCTGGTCGGCGGTCTCCTCGGTACGGTCGCGGGCATCCTGATCGCCGACTACTGGCTCGTCCGCCGTACGGTCCTCGACCTGGCGGGGCTCTACCGGGCCGACGGACCCTACTGGTACCGGGGCGGCTGGAACCCGGCCGCCGTGCTCGCCTTCCTGGTCGGCGGCGTCCTCGCCGTCGGCGGCTCCCACTCGGCCCCGGGCGCCGGCCCCTTCCCCGAGGACGGTCTGATCCCCTTCCTCAAACCCCTGTCCGACTACGGCTGGGCCGTCGGCCTCGCCGCCTCCCTGCTCCTCTACACCGCCCTCATGAGGCGCGGGCCGGCCGGCCGGTCGTCCGTTCGATCCAGCTGAGATAGGACCGCACGCGGGTGTTCACGGCGGGAGTGTCGGTGGCGCACTCCTTGCCGTAGGACACCAGACCGACGACGTACGGCCGCCCCCGGACCACCCGCACCAGCGGGCCGCCGGAGTCGTACTGGCAGGTGTCGCGCCCGGGGGCGTACGTGCAGATCTGGGTGGGTGCGATCTGTGCCATCCCCCTGCTCGCGCAGGCCGAGTTGCTCATCGTGGAGAGGGCCACGGTCCGCAGGACGTCGGACGGGCGTCCGCCGAACGAGGTGGTGCCCCAGCCCGGCACCTCGACCTGGGCGCCGTCGACGCCGCCGGGGGCGGACGTCACGGGGAGTGCGATCGGGCGCACGTCGCGGTTGAGGGCGAGCGGCTCGGCGAGCTCGACCAGGGCGATGTCGTTCCGCTGGGTGCCGGGGTCGTAGTCCGGGTGAGGGACGAAGCGGGCGGGCGGGGCCAGGACCGCGTGGGGGCTGTCGGACCCGGTCGTCAGGTCGTGGTCGCCGAGCAGGACGCCCACCCGCGTGGGATCGCTGTACGAGCCCGTCAGACAGTGGGCGGCGGTGAGGACGTACCGGTCGCCGATCAGCGCCCCACCGCACATCACGCGCCGTTCGAGGACGTCCACGAGTCCCGCCATGAAGGGGTACTGGTGGGGCCGCGCCTCCTGTCCGCCGACCACCGCCTGCGCGGGCGGTGCGATCCCCAGAGGGCTCACCGTGAGCACCGCGCCCGCGACCGCCGCAAGCAACCTCTTCGCCCGTGCCACCTGATCTCCGTACCCTCGACGCCGTGTTCCCGGGGCCGCCGGTGTGCGGAGACGTTTCCGCACGTCCACCGCACGCCGTTCCCGGCCCGCACGGGCTCAACGACGCGGGCCGGACGGGGTCACCTGCGCACGGGGCCGGACCGGTGACCTGTGCCGTGACCGGTACGCCGACGGCCGTGCGACGCGGCGGCCCGACGCGTCAGCGGTCCGCGTCCGGGGACCAGCCGGGGACGTGCGTCGCCGCGGCCGCGTCCCAGGCGGCGGCACCGCCGGGGAAGGGCCAGGCCAGGGTGCGGTCGTACCCGCTGATGATCGCGGTCAGGTCGTCGGCGAGACTGCGGCTCTGGTGCGCGATCCGCGCCGCGGCGAGCGGCCCCTCCAGGGCGGCGACCCGCTTCTCGTACTCCTCCACAGGACGGGCGGAGAGGATCGCCACCCACCTGGCGTCCACGACCGCCCGCGAAAGGATCAGCACCTCCGGTCGCCCGCCCTCTGCGAGCGCCGCCGTCACGCGGTCGTGGCCGTCGAGCACGACGGGGGAGTGGAGCCCGCTGAGCCACCAGGCGAACACCGGCGGCAGGACACCCTCCCGGTACTGCCGACGGTACGCCTTCACCCGCGGCGCCTCGGGGTCCGACAGCGCCCGCAGCGGCAGCAGGTCGCGCGCGTCCTCCACCGGATCCCCGTATCCGAACCAGGTCAGATGCCCCCGGTCCGGGTCGTGGGCCAGGAGCTTGGGCCAGTTGACGGCGTTGAACCACCGGTGGACATCCGGGAGCAGCAGCCAGTCGCCCGTGTGGAGCGGCCCCTCGGCGGCTCCGCGCAGCTGCGCCTCCGCGTGCGCGGCCCAGCGCTCCGACCACTCCGCCGACCCCGGCGCCGCGAACTCCGCGACCGCACGCGCCCGTTCGGCCCGCAGCGGGGCGAACGGGGAGGCGTACCGGCCGGTGCGCGCGTAGTGCAGGCCACGGTGGGTGGACCGCTGCCGGGCGAAGAGCACGGGGGTGGCGCCCTGCATCAGCACCAGGCGCCGCCCGTCGGCGCACTCCATCCTCAACTCCGGCTTCACCGGCCCCTCGACGCGCATGCCGCCAGCCTACGCAGCGGGCCCGCCTGGACGGCGCGGGGCCCGCGCCCAGCGCCGCGGCTACGGCACCCGCCCCGTCCACTCCGCCGTCCCGAACTTCGTCTCGGCGAGCTCCTTCGCCCGCGTCAGCTCGTCCTCCGTGACATGGCCCTCCGACAGGCCGTACCGGCCCCGGAAGGAGGCGATCATCCGGTCGATCACCGTCTCGCGCGGCAGGCCGGTCTGCCGCCGCAGCGGGTCGACCCGCTTCTTCGCGCTCCTCGTGCCCTTGTCGGAGAGCTTCTCGCGGCCGATCCGCAGCACCTCCGTCATCTTGTCGGCGTCGATGTCGTACGCCATCGTCACGTGGTGCAGCACCGCCCCGTGGCCCGTCACCATCCGCTTCTGCGCCGCGCCCGCGATCTTGCCGGCGTCCGTGGCGATGTCGTTGAGCGGTTGGTACCAGGCGCGGATGCCCATGTCGCCGAGCGCGCCGAGCACCCAGTCGTCGAGATAGGCGTAGCTGTCGGTGAAGGACAGGCCCTGCACGAGGGCGTCGGGCACCGACAGCGAGTACGTGATCGTGTTGCCGGGCTCGATGAACATGGCCCCGCCGCCGCTGATCCGGCGCACCACCTGGATGCCGTGCCGTTCGGCCGCCTCCGGGTCGACCTCGTTGCGGAGGGACTGGAAGCTGCCGATCACCACCGCGGGGGCGCCCCACTCCCAGACCCGCAGGGTCGGCGGCCGGCGGCCCGCGGCCACCTCGGCCGTGATCACCTCGTCGAGCGCCATGTGCAGGGCGGGGGACTGCGGCGGCTCGTGGATCAGCTGCCAGTCGTAGTCGGTCCAGTCCGTGGCGTGGGCGAGCGCCCGGCGGACCGCGACCCCGACGCCCTCCGCGGTCAGCCCGAACATCCGCGTGCCCGGCGGCAGTGCCGCGTCGATGCGTGCCGCGAGACCGGACGCGTCCGTGTCGGCCGGCGCGCCCTCCAGGGCCCGGTCGATCGCCAGGATCGCCTCGTCCGGTTCGAGGAAGAAGTCGCCCGCGACCCGGACGTTCCGCAGGATCCCGTCCTCGGCGTCGAGGTCGACGACCACCAGCTTGCCGCCGGGAACCTTGTACTCACCGTGGTACGCGCCGTGCACGGAACCCTCCCTGTATGTAAGGGGTGAACTCGGCCAAAGGGTACTCCCCGGGGAAACAGAGGGTGACAAATCCGCCGGTCCGGTTGTCAGCGCCCCGTGCTTAGCTGGACGCATGAGTGAAGAGTTCCTTGACCTTGTCCTGGCCGGCCGTACGACCGAGGTGGAGGAGGCGGTCCGCAAGGCGGCCGCCGCCGAGATCATGCCGCGCTTCCGGCAGCTCGCCGCCGACGACATCGTCGAGAAGAACGGTCCGCACGACCTGGTCACCGTCGCCGACCGGGCCGCCGAGGCCCACCTCACGGAGTCCCTGACCGCCCTGCTCCCCGGCTCGGTGGTGGTCGGCGAGGAAGCGGTCCACGCCGACCCCGCCGTCTACGACGCCCTGCGCGGCGACGCACCCGTCTGGATCGTCGACCCCGTCGACGGCACCCGCCAGTTCGTCCACGGCGATCCCGGCTTCTGCACCCTCGTCGCGCTGGCCCGGCACGGCGAGCTGCTCGCCTCCTGGACGTACGCACCCGCCCTCGACGAGTTCGCCGTGGCCGTACGGGGCCGCGGCGCCACGCTCAACGGGCAGCCGCTGCACGCCGGTTCCCCCGCCCCCGGCGAGGTCCTCGAGGTCGCCACCTCGCACCCCGACTACACCACCCAGGACCAGAAGCGCGCCCTGCTCGGCCTGGTCGCCGAGGGCGTCGCCCCCCGGCCCTGCGGCTCCGCCGGACTGGAGTACCTCGCCGTGGCGCGCGGCGCGCTCGCCGCCACGGCGTTCTCCTGGGAGTACGCGTGGGACCACGCGGCCGGGCTGCTGCTCGTCACCGAGGCGGGCGGGACGCACACGACCCTCGCGGGCGAGCCCTTCAGGATCACCGGCGGGAACGTGCTGCCGTTCACCGCGGCCCGGGACGCGGCGACCGCAGACCGGATCCTCACCCTCCTCAGGGGGCAGTGAGGGCCCGGGAGCCACCGGCCTATCCTGGGACCCTTGGCCATCGGCTGACGAAGGAGTCCGAAGGTGTCGAAGGTGACGTCGATGCTCGATGCCGTCGTCGTGGGGGCGGGGCCCAACGGACTGACCGCCGCGGTCGAACTGGCCCGCCGCGGCTTCTCCGTGGCCGTCTTCGAGGCGAAGCCGACCGTCGGCGGGGGCGCCAGGACCGAGGAGCTCACCCTCCCCGGCTTCCGCCACGACCCCTGCTCGGCGGTGCATCCCCTCGGGGCCGGATCGCCGGTCTTCGGGACGATGCCCCTGAAGCGGTACGGACTTGAGTGGCTCCACCCCGAACTGCCCATGGCCCACCCCTGGGACGACGGCACCGCCGCCGTCCTCGCCCGCTCGGTCGCCGAGACCGCCGCCTCCTTCGGGCCGCGCGACGCGGGCGCGTACCGCAGGCTCGTCGCCCCCTTCACCGGCAAGTGGGACACCCTCGCCCGGGACTTCATGCAGCTGCCGCTCACCGCGCTGCCCCGCGACCCGGTCACCCTGGCCCGTTTCGGCCTCGCGGGACTGCCGCCGTCCACCTGGCTGATGCGCCGCTTCCAGGACGAGAAGGCGCGGGGGCTGTTCGCCGGGCTCGTCGCCCATGTCATGGCCCCGCTCAGCGGCTTCGCCACCGGCGCCGTCGGCCTGGTCTTCGCGCTCGCCGCCCACGCCGGCGGCTGGCCCGTGCCCCGGGGCGGCTCGCAGTCGATCTCCGACGCCCTCACCGCGTACCTCAAGGACCTCGGCGGCTCCGTCCACACCGACTTCGAGGTCAAGCGGCTCGACGACCTGCCGCCCGCCCGCGCCTACGTCTTCGACACCTCGCCGAGGGCCCTCGCCCGGATCGCCGGCTTCGGCGGCCACTACGACCACTACCGGTACGGCGCCGCCGCCTTCAAGATCGACTACGCCCTGGACGGCCCCGTCCCGTGGACCGCCGAGGCGGCCCGACGCGCCGGAACCGTGCAGATCGGCCCCACCGCCGGCGAGATCGACACCGCCCTGCGCCAGGCGTCCACCGGCACCGCGCCCGACGCGCCCTTCCTCATCACCGCCCAGCCCAGCGTCGTCGACCCCTCCCGCGCCCCCGAGGGCAAGCACGTGTTCTGGGCCTACGGCCACGTTCCGAACGGCTGGCAGGGCGACCTCACCGACGCCGTCGAGCGCCAGATCGAGCGCTTCGCCCCCGGCTTCCGCGACCGCGTCCTGGCCCGCGCCACCGCGGGACCGCCCCAACTCGCCGAGCGCAACGCCAACTACATCGGCGGCGACATCGCCTGCGGCGCCGCCGACGGCCTCCAGCTCGTGCTGCGCCCCACGCTCTCGCTCCGGCCCTACGCCACCCCGCACCCTGCGGTCTTCCTCTGCTCCTCCGCCACCCCGCCCGGGCCCGGCGTCCACGGCATGTCCGGGCACAACGCGGCGAAGGCCGTCTGGCGCCTGCTGCGCGCCTCCGCCCGAGAAAATTAGACTGCCCGCATGGCGAAGTACTTCGACGTGCACCCCGACAACCCCCAGCCGCGCACCATCGGCACGGTGGCCGACAGCATCCGGAACGGTGCGCTCGTCGCGTACCCGACCGACTCCTGCTACGCGCTGGGCAGCCGACTCGGATCCAAGGACGGCATCAGCCGCATCCGGGCGATCCGCGACCTCGACGACCGGCATCACTTCACGCTCATGTGCCAGAACTTCGCCCAGCTGGGCCAGCTCGTGCACATCGACAACGACGTCTTCCGCGCGGTCAAGGCGGCGACCCCCGGCCCGTACACCTTCATCCTGCCCGCGACGAAGGAGGTGCCCCGGGCGCTCCTCCACCCCAAGAAGAAGACGGTCGGCGTCCGCATCCCCGACCACGTCGTCACCCAGGCCCTCCTCGCCGAGCTCGGCGAGCCCCTGCTCTCCAGCACCCTGCTGCTGCCCGACGAGGCGGAACCGCTGACACAGGGCTGGGAGATCAAGGAGCGGCTCGACCACCTGGTGGACGCGGTCCTCGACTCCGGCGACTGCGGCACCGAACCCACCACCGTCGTCGACTTCTCCAGCGGCGAGCCCGAGGTCCTGCGCCACGGCGCGGGCGACACCACGCGGTTCGAGTAGCGGCCGCGCCCGGACCGGGCCACGACCCGGGGCGCGCGGGCCACGGCTCGGGGGGGCTCAGGCCACCGCCCGGGCCGCCCGGGCCACGGCTCAGGAAGCGGCCCTTACGGCACGGACCGCGATCACCGTACGGTCGGGTGGGCATCCGCCCGCCCGACCGACGGAGGACCGAGCCACGTGATCGTCATCGCTCATGTCAGCGACATCCATGTCGACCTGGAGCAGCGCAGCGCCGACCGCACCGGCGCGGTCATGCGCTACCTGGAGGAACTGCCGTACGACCTGGCGGCCGTGGTCGTCACCGGCGACCTCGCCGACCACGCGGCCCCGGACGAGTACGCCCGCGTACGGGAGTTGCTCACCTCCCGTCATCCCCTCCTGGTCTGCCCGGGGAACCACGACGACCGGGCCGTCCTCCGGAAGGTCCTCCTCCCCGGGACGACCGGACCGCGCCCGTACGCCCCCGTCAACCAGCTGCTCCGGGGCGAGGGCTTCGTGATCGCCCTCTGCGACTCGTCCGTGCCCGGCAAGCACGACGGGTATCTGGAGGACGAGACCCTGGAGTGGCTGGACGGCGTCCTCGACGCCACACCGCGCGACGTACCCGTCCTCGTCGGCTTCCACCACCCGCCGGTCCCTCTGCACACCCCGTACGTGGACGAGATCCGGCAGTTCGGCCAGGAGCGGCTCGCCGCGCTCGCCGACCGGCACCCGCACCTGACGGCCTTCCTCGCGGGCCATGTCCACACCGCCGCCGCCACGACCTTCGCCGGGCGCCCGCTGCTCGTCGCGCCCGGAGTCGTCTCCTCGATCCGCCTCCCCTGGGAGCGCCCCGTGACGCATCCGCACATCCACCTCGACCAGCCGCCGGCGCTCGCCTTCCACGTCCTGGGGGACGACGGCAGGCTGACCACCCACTTCCGGTCGGTCGTGGTCTGACCTCGCGCTGGGGCCTTCCGGTCGGGGCCGGACCTCGGGCGCGTCGACGTCCATGTCGTTTTCTCGCCAGCCCGCGAGCCGTTCGTCCCCGATCCTGGACTCATGCACACCGACACCGAGCGCTGCGTACGGGCCGTCCAGTCGAAGGACGCCCGCTTCGACGGCGTGTTCTTCACCGCCGTCCGCACCACCCGGATCTACTGCCGGCCCAGCTGCCCGGTCGTCCCGCCCAAGCCCGAGAACATGGAGTTCCACGCCAGCGCCGCCTCCTGCCAGCGCGCCGGCTTCCGGGCCTGCAAGCGGTGCCGTCCCGACACCAGCCCCGGCTCGCCCGAGTGGAACGTCCGAGCCGACGCCGTCGCCCGCGCCGTCCGCCTCATCCAGGACGGCGTCGTCGACCGCGAGGGCGTGCCCGGGCTCGCCCGGCGGCTCGGCTGGTCCACCCGCCAGATCGAGCGCCAGCTCCTCGCCGAGCTCGGCGCGGGGCCGCTCGCCCTGGCCCGCGCCCAGCGCGCCCAGACCGCCCGGGTCCTCATCGAGACGACCCCGATGCCGCTCGGCGAGATCGCCTTCGCGGCCGGTTTCGCCTCGATCCGCACCTTCAACGACACCGTCCGCGAGGTCTTCGCCCTCACCCCGGGCGAGCTCCGCGCCCGCGCCGCCCGCCCCGCCGCCGGCCGGACACCCACCCCCGGGGTGATCAGCCTCCGGCTGCCCTTCCGCACCCCGCTGGAACCCTCCAACCTCTTCGGCCACCTCGCCGCGACCGCCGTCCCCGGCGTGGAGGAGTGGCGCGACGGCGCCTACCGCCGGACCCTCGCCCTCCCGTACGGACACGGCATCGTCGGCCTCGCCCCCCGCGCCGACCACATCGCCTGCCGGCTCTCCCTCACCGACCCCCGTGACCTCACCCACGCCATCAGCCGCTGCCGCCGGCTCCTCGACCTCGACGCCGACCCCGTCGCCGTCGACGAGAGACTGCGCGCCGACCCGCGGCTCGCGCCGATCGTCGACGCCGCCCCCGGCCGACGGGTGCCCGGGACCGTCGACCCCGCCGAGTTCGCCGTCCGGGCCGTCCTCGGCCAGCAGGTCTCCACCGCCGCCGCACGCACCCACGCCGCCCGGCTCGTCACCGCGTACGGCACCCCCGTCGACGACCCCGAGGGCGGCCTCACCCATCTCTTCCCGGGACCCGAGGCGCTCGCCGCCCTCGACCCCGAGACCCTGGCCCTGCCCCGCAGCCGCCGCACCACCCTCCTCACCCTGGTCCGGGCGCTCGCCGACGGCTCCCTCACCCTCGGCCCCGCCGACGACCGCGAGGAGGCCCGCGCCCGGCTGCTCGCCCTGCCCGGATTCGGCCCCTGGACCACCGAGATCATCGCCATGCGCGCCCTCGGCGACCCGGACGCCTTCCTTCCCGGCGACCTCGGCGTCCGCCGCGCCGCCGAGGGGCTCGGCCTGCCCGGCACCCCGGCCGCCCTCACCGCCCGCGCGGCGCACTGGCGCCCCTGGCGCGCGTACGCCGTCCAGTACCTCTGGGCGACCGACGACCACCCGATCAACCACCTGCCCGCGTAAAGGACCGTGAGGACCCCTCCCATGCCCGCCATCCAGCACACCGTCGTGGACAGCCCGTACGACCCGCTGACCCTCGTCGCCGTCGACGGCGTCCTCAGCCGCGTCCACATGACCGGCCAGCGCCACCGCCCGCCGGAGGAGACCTTCGGCGAGCCCGACCCGCGCCCCTTCGGGGAGACGATCCGCCAGCTCGACGCCTATTTCGCGGGTGAACTCACCGCGTTCGACCTGCCGTTGAACCTGATCGGCACACCGTTCCAGCTGCGGGTCTGGGAGGGTCTGCTGCGCATCCCGTACGGGGAGACCCGGACGTACGGCGAGCTCGCCGAGGAACTCGGCAATCCCGGCGCCTCCCGGGCCGTGGGGCTCGCCAACGGCAAGAACCCCGTCAGCATCATCGTCCCCTGCCACCGGGTGATCGGGGCGGGCGGCGGCCTCACCGGCTACGGCGGCGGCCTGGACCGCAAGCAGCGGCTGCTCGCCTTCGAATCGGGTACGGCGGAACCGGCCGCCCTCTTCTAGCGGAACCGGCCCCCCCTCGCCGGCCGCCCGCCTCCCTAGCGGAACCGGCCCCCCTCGCCGGCCGCCCCCTCCCTAGCGGAGCCGGTCGAGGAGCGCCGGCAGCGCCGTGCCGATCGGTTCGCGCACGACCTCGTCGGCGACGGCGTCGTACGGGGTGGGCTCGGCGTTCACGATGATCAGCCGGGCGCCGTGCTCCGCCGCGATCCCCGCGAGGGAGGCCGCCGGCTGGACCTGGAGGCTGCTGCCGACCACGACGAACACCCCGGTGGCCTTGGCGATCGACATGGCGTCGCCGAGCACCACCGGATCGAGCCGCTGCCCGAACATCACCGTCGCCGACTTCAGGATCCCGCCGCACGCCCGGCACGCCGGATCGTCCTCACCGGCCCGGACCCGGTCGAGCGCCTCCGCCATCGCCGAGCGCGCGTCGCAGGCCGTGCACACCACCGACCGTGCCGAGCCGTGGAGTTCGAGGACCTTCCGGGCGGGCACCCCGGCGGCCTGGTGCAGTCCGTCCACGTTCTGCGTGATCACCCGCAGCGCGTTCCCGCTCGTCCGCTCGTACGCGGCGATCGCGCGGTGCGCCACGTTCGGCTCGGCGCGCAGGACCGGACCGTCGAGCCGCATCCGCCACGAGCGGCGGCGGATCTCCGGATCGGCCATGTACGGCCCGTACGTGACGAGCCGCTCGGCCTCGGGGTCCTTCCGCCACACGCCGTCGGGACCCCGGTAGTCGGGGATGCCCGAGTCGGTGGAGATACCGGCGCCACTGAAGATCGCGACCATCGTCATACCAGGACCCTAAGCACCACCGAACCGCTCCGCGAGCGGGTTTCCCGGTGCTACGTTCCCGCCATGGCCAAGGTGAACATCGGTCTCGACGCCGAACTCGTCGTGGAAGTCATGGTCCTGGCCGGCATCGGCATTCCCCAGGACGCCGTCGAGGCAGTGGTCCGCGACTACATCGCCCGCGGCCACCGCACGGAGGCACGAGCCGTCAGCCGGGACGAACCGCAGCGCACCGGCGAGATCGTCCCGCCGGAGCCGCCGCAGGGCTGACGGGGACCGGCAACGGGTGACGGGGGTCAGGAGGACTCCGCCAACCGCACGGTCCGCTGCGCCAGTTCACGGATGCCGACCCCGTCGAAGCCGAAGACCGCGCTGCGCACCCGGTCCCGCAGCGGCTCCGACCACTGCGGCGGGATCGCGGCCGCGCCGCACCACACCCCCGCCACCGAACCGGCCGTCGCACCGTTGGAGTCCGTGTCCAGGCCGCCGCGCACGGTCAGGGCGATGGTCCGGGTGAAGTCCCCCTCCCCGTAGAGGAGTCCGGCGGTCAGCACGGCCGCGTTGGGGACGGTGTGGATCCAGCCCAGCCCCGCCGTCCGCTCCGCGAGTTCCGCGAGGGTCTCCGACCAGCCGAGGCCCGCCTCGTACAGCGCGATCGTGCCCCGCACGGTCCGCGCGAGCCGGCAGCTCGCCGGGATCCGCTCCAGGGACGCCTCCAGGGAGGACCGGACGTCCGGCGCGGTGAAGGCCGCCGCGATCAGCGCCGCCGCCCACATCGCCCCGTACACGCCGTTCCCGGTGTGCGAGAGGACCGCGTCGCGGCGCGCGAGCGAGGAGGCGCGGAGCGGGTCGCCCGGGCAGGTCCATCCGTACACGTCGGCCCTGATCAGCGCCCCGATCCACTCCTGGTACGGATTGTCGTACGTGGCCGTCAGCGGCGGTCGCAGCCCGTTCGCGAGGTTCCGGTACGCGGCCCGCTCGGCGGTGAAGGTCTGGAGGTACGGCATCCGCAGCAGCCACTCCCGGCCCACCTGCTCGGTCGTGAAGGCGGAGCCGTACTCCTCAAGGACGCGCAGCCCCAGGATCGACCAGTCCACGTCGTCGTCCCGGCAGCTGCCGTCGATCCCGCCGCGCACGCACCGCCGCCACTCGGGGCGCAGCTCGAAGCCGGTGGCGCCGGGCGGCGGGGGCGGCAGGTAGTCGGTGAGCGGGAGCGCGTCGGCCAGCCGCAGATAGGCGTCGATGCGTTCCCGGGTCCAGTGGTCACCCTGCTCGACGGGCTTGCCCAGCATGTTCCCGGCGATCCGGCCGGTCCAGCCGCCCAGGACACGGTCCGCGAGTTCCGCACAGGGGAGCTTCCTACGCCGGGGCTCCCCGGGTGTCAGGCCCATACCTCCGGTGTACCGAACCGGGCGGCCGTCCGCGCGCCGGAGCGTCTCCCGGTCGGCCCCGAGGGGGCCGGGTCAGCCCTGCGGGGTGCCGGTCCCCTCCGGAGGATCCGTGTCCGTGCCCGCCTTCGCCGCCCCGCGCGGCCGGTGACGGGAGTCGCCGCCCTGCTCCGTCATCGCCTCGCCGACCAGCGTCCGCACCGCGTCCCGCAGACCGTGCAGGGCGTGCTGCCGGGCCGGGCCCGCGCCGGGGTCCTCGCGCAGCTCCTTCAGGAGCGCCCAGCACAGCACCAGCATCACCACCACGAACGGCAGCGCCACCAGGATGGTCGCCGTCTGGAGCGACTTCAGACCGCCCGCCACGAGCAGCACCGCCGCCACGGCGGCCATCAGGACCCCCCACGTCACCACCAGCCAGGTCGGCGGGTTCAGCGAGCCCCGGCTCGTCAGCGAACCCATGACGAGCGAGGCCGAATCCGCGCTGGTGATGAAGTACGTCATCACCAGGAGCATCGCCACGACCGAGGTGACCGTGCCGATCGGCAGCGCCTCCAGCATCGCGAACAGCGAGGCCTCCGCCCCGTCCTTCACCGCCGTCGCCAGGTCCGCCGCGCCCGTCGACTCCAGCCGGATCGCCGTACCGCCCATCACGCAGAACCAGACCACCGTCGCCCCGGACGGCACCAGCAGCACGCCCACCAGGAACTCCCGGATCGTGCGGCCGCGCGAGATCCGGGCGATGAAGGTGCCGACGAACGGCGCCCACGACAGCCACCACGCCCGGTAGAAGATCGTCCACGCCCCGAGCCACTCACGGTCGGTGAACGCGCCCGTACGGCTCGCCATCGGCAGCAGCTCGTGCAGATAGCCGCCGACGGATGCCGGGATGGTGTCCAGGATGTACACGGTCGGGCCGAGCAGGAAGACGAACAGCATCAGACAGCCCGCGAGGACGATGTTGATCGTGGACAGCCACTTCACGCCCTTGTGCAGACCCGAGAAGGCCGACAGGACGAAGGCCCCGGAGAGCGACACGATGATGATCAGCTGGGTGGCGGTGGAGTCCTCCACGCCCATCGTCAGGTTCAGGCCCTCGGACACCTGGAGGGTGCCGAGTCCCAGGCTCGTCGCCGTGCCGAACACCGTCGCGAACACCGCGAGCAGATCGATCGCCCTGCCCGGCCAGGAATCCGCCCGACGGGCCCCGATCACCGGCACGAACGCGGAGCTCAGCCGGTTGCCGCGGCCCTTGCGGAAACCCGCGTACGCCAGCGCGAGGCCGGCGATGCCGTAGATCGCCCAGGGGGTCAGCGTCCAGTGGAAGAACGAGTACTCCAGAGCCGTACGGGCCGCGGGCCCGGTCCCCGCCGGGACGCCGGTCGCCGGGGGAGGGCTCAGGAAGTGCGTGAGGGGCTCCCCGACCCCGTAGAACATCAGGCCGATGCCCATGCCCGCGCTGAACATCATCGCGATCCACGCCACGTTCGTGAACTCGGGCTCCGAGTCGTCCGCGCCCAGCCGGATCCGGCCGAAGCGGCTCAGCGCGATCACCACGCACAGCACCAGGAAGGTGTCCGCGGCCACCACGAACAGCCAGGCGAAGTTGTCGAGCACCCACCGCAGGGCCGAGGACGAGGCACGGTCGAAGGAGTCCTCGCCGAGGGCCGCCCAGGCGACCACGGCCACCACCGCCGCCATCCCGATCATGATGACCGTGCCGTCGGGCCTGTGCCGTTCCTGCTGCTCCTGAGGGGCCCGGTCGATCGGTTCCGTACTCATGCGACCCCACTATGGTGCGAAATATCCGCCGATCCGGGGGTGGCACGCCGTCCGGCGGTACGGATAGGGTCGGCCTCGGCGCGACTGCACGTTCGAAAGCAAGGGATGCAAGGTGACGGACGGGGCAGCAACTCAGGTCGCTCACGTGCTCGTGGCGGCCGACAAGTTCAAGGGCTCGCTCACGGCCGTGCAGGTCGCGGAGCGGGTCACAGCAGGACTGCGACGGGTGATCCCGGAGCTCACGGTGGAGACCCTGCCCGTCGCCGACGGCGGCGACGGCACCGTCGCGGCGGCCGTCGCGGCCGGATTCGAACGCCGCGAGGTCCTGGTGACGGGGCCGCTCGGCGAGCAGGTCACCGCCGCGTTCGCGCTGCGCGACACCACCGCGGTCGTCGAGATGGCCGAGGCCTCCGGGCTCCAGCTCCTCCCGGCCGGCGTCTTCGCCCCGCTGACCGCGACCACGTACGGATCCGGCGAACTGCTCCGCGCGGCGCTCGACGCCGGCGCGACCACCGTCGTCTTCGGCGTCGGCGGCAGCGCCACCACCGACGGCGGCGCCGGCATGCTCGCCGCGCTCGGCGCCCGCTTCCTCGACGCGTCCGGCGCGCCCGTCGGCCCCGGCGGCGCGGCCCTCGCCGACCTCGCCACGGCCGACCTCACCGGCCTCGACCCCCGCTTCGCCTCGGTCGACCTCATCCTCGCGAGCGACGTCGACAACCCGCTCACCGGGCCCAAGGGCGCCCCCGCGGTCTACGGGCCGCAGAAGGGCGCCACGCCCGACGACGTCCGGACCCTCGACGCGGCCCTCGCCCACTTCGCCACCGTCCTGGAGAAGGCCATCGGCCCCAAGGCGGCCGAGGCGGCCGTCGCCCCCGGCGCGGGCGGCGCGGGCGGCATCGGCTACGGCGCGCTCATCCTCGGCGCGAGCTTCCGGCCCGGCATCGAGCTGATGCTGGAGGTCCTGGGCTTCGCCCCCGCCCTGTCGCGGGCGACCCTCGTCATCACGGGCGAGGGCTCCCTCGACGAGCAGACCCTGCACGGCAAGGCCCCGGCGGGCGTCGCGGCGGCGGCGCGGGCGGCGGGCAAGGAGGTCGTCGCGGTCTGCGGCCGCCTGGCCCTGGCGCCGGAGGCGCTGGGCAGGGCGGGGATCCGCCGTGCGTACGCCCTCTCGGCGCTGGAGTCGGACCCGGCGAAGTCCATGGCGAACGCGGGCCCGCTCCTGGAGGAAGCGTCGGCGAACATCGCCCGGGACTTCCTGAAGTAGCCCCGAGGCTGTGGGCGGCGCCCACCGGCCCGGGCCGCCCGCTCTGCCGGGGCCGTGCCCACCCCGCCGCCCACGTTGTGGGCATCTGTTCCGCTGGGGCGGAACGGGTGGGCACAACGGAACGGCGCCCTTTGCCGGGCCTAGGCTTCCGCGCCTGAACCCGCACCCCAGGTGCGGTGCACTGTCGGGGTGCGGGTCCAGGCGCAAGGGGCGGAGGCGCCGCCTAGGGCGCCGTCCCGTGTGCCCACCCGTCCCGCCCTGCGGGACGATTGCCCACACGGGGGTGGGCGAGGGCTTCCCGGCGCGTCGCCCCGCGGCGAGCGCATCGCCCGCCACGCCCTACCCCGGCGACGTCAAGCGGAACGCGTCCAGCGCCAGGGTCATCTCCGTGAGGTCCCGCGGTCGCGACAGCGACCGGGCCGTCAGCTGTTCCAGCCGCCGCAGCCGGTTGAAGACCGTGTTCCGGTGGCAGTAGAGCCGTCCCGCCGCCCGCCCCGCCGACCCCTCGCACTCCAGCCACGCGTCCAGCGTCTCCAGGAGCACCGCCCGGTCCGCCGGGTCCAGTTCCAGCAGCCCGCCCAGGACGTCCGCGACGAGCAGGCTCGCCACCTCCGGCTGGGCCACCACCAGCGCGCCCGCCATCCGCCGGTCGAGCCGTACGATCTCGCGGCTCCCCGGCGGGCACGTCCGCAGTGCCAGCTCGGCGAGCCGTCGCGCCCGGCCCAGCTCGGTCAGGCCCACCACCACCGGGCTGATCCCGCCAGGGCCCGGGCACCGACCGTCGAGGAGTTCCGACAGCGCGTCCAGACCGGTGTCCCCGCCGAGCGCGACCACGCCCAGCTCACAGTCGGCCCCCATCCGCCACAGGAACCGCACGCCCTCGCCCTGTACCTGCCGGTGGAACAGCTCCCGTTCCTCCCGCCGGTCGTAGCGCAGGACGACCACCGCGTACCGCCCCTGCTCGGGCAGGTCCAGGCCCGCCGCCGCCCGCGCCACCAGCTCCGGCGACCGTTGGCCCTGGAGCAGTGCGTCGAGGAGCGCCTGGAGCTGTTCGTCCGTACGGCGGCGCAGTTCGAGCTCGGTCGTCCGGTACGCCTCCGACGCCGTGTCCGCCTGCGCGTCCACCGCCGACCACACCGTCGTCGCCGACTGCATCAGCGCCGCCAACTGCGCCGTGTCCGTCCCCGCGCCCTCGATCAGCGCGTCCCAGACGAGATGTCCGGCGTGCCGGTAGGCGTGCACGACCAGTTCGAGCGGCATGCCCTGGGCGGCCCGCCGCCGGCCCATCTCGTCCGCGTGCTCCAGGTCCCGCCGGGGCGAGCTCCGGGGCGCCGAGATCATCTCGATCCCGATGCGTATCGCCTCCTCGGCCTCCTGCCAGTGCTGGTCGTACGGCAGGATCCGCCCGTAGGCGGGCTCGTACGCGTGGAGTTCCCTCAGATGCTCGTCCACCAGCTCCGGCACCCGCTCAAGAAGCGCCGTGCACGCCTGCGCGAGCACCTTCCAGTCGTCACCGGTCCGCCGTCTGCGCCGTCCCATGCCCGGAGGATCCACTGCTCCGGCCCCCTCCGCACAGCCCTGACGCGCAGCGTTGTGCGCATGCACAGCCCTTCGGCGCGCCCGCTGGTCACCGGCAGCGATTCGGCCGCGGGCCGTGGACGCGCGGTCCGGCCCGGTGCTGGGGTGAGCGCCATCGAACGGCCGAGTAACAAGCAGCGGCCGGGAACACCGGAAAAAGGGGAACCATGGGAGGTACCGCACCCGCCCTCGAGGTGACGGACCTGACGGCGGGATACGGACCGGTACACGCCTTGCGACAGGTGTCGCTGACCGTGCCGGCGGGTGAGGTCGTCACCGTCCTCGGGGCCAACGGGGCCGGCAAGTCGACGCTGCTGCGGGCGGTCTCGCGCACCCTCCGGTTCCACGGCGGCGCCGTGGTCTCCGGCACGGTGCGCCGCGACGGCCGGCCGCTCGACGGGCTGCCGCCCGACCGCGTCGTCGCGGCCGGAGTCTCCCAGGTGCCCGAGGGCCGTCAGGTCTTCGCCCGGATGACGGTCGAGGACAACCTGCGCGCAGGAGCGCTCGGCAGCCGCGGCGGACGGGCGGCCAAGGCGGCCTCCCTGCGCCGGGTCCACGAGCTGTTCCCGGTGCTCGCGGAGCGGGCCCGCCAGCCCGCCGGGCTGCTCTCCGGCGGCGAACAGCAGATGCTGGCCGTCGGCCGCGCCCTGATGGCCTCGCCCGGCCTGCTCCTGCTCGACGAACCCTCGCTCGGGCTCGCCCCGCTGATGGCGGCCCGGATCGCGGACGCCGTCCGGGAGATCAACGCCCAGGGCACCGCGGTGCTGCTCGTCGAGCAGAACGCGGCGCTCGCCCTGCGGCTCGCCTCCCGCGCCTACGTCCTGGAGGTCGGCGAGGTCACCCTCTCGGGCCCGGCCGCCGAACTCGCCGCCTCCGACGAGGTACGCCGCCGCTATCTGGGCGTGGTCGACGAGGACGCCGCCGCCGACGCGGCCCGTGCCCGCGCCACGCACCCGGTCCTGTCCCGCTGGGAGGAAACCCGATGACAGCACGGCCGACACCGCCCTCGTCACCCGGCCCCGCGTCACCACCCGCCCCCGGCGTCCCGGCCCCCGACGTCCCCGCCCTCGAAGTCCGCGACCTCACCGTCCGCTTCGCCGGCCTCACCGCCCTCGACGCCGTCGGCTTCACCGTCCGGCCCGGGACCGTGCACGCCCTCATCGGGCCCAACGGCGCCGGGAAGTCCACCTGCTTCAACGTCCTGTCCGGTGTCTACCGCGCCACCGAGGGCTCCGTCCGCCTCGGCCCGCACGAGCTGACCGCCCTGCCCCCGCACCGGATCGCGGACCTCGGCGTCGGCCGGATCTTCCAGAACCTGGCCCTGCCGCCCCGCGCCACCGTCGAGGACAGCCTGATGCTCGGCCGCCACCGGCTGACCCGCACCGGCTTCGTCGCCGCAGGGCTGCGCCTGCCCTCCGCCGCCCGCGAGGAGGCACGCCACCGCGCCCGCGTCCGGGAGATCGCCGCCTTCGTCGGCCTGGAGCAGCAGCTCGCACGACCGGCGGGCTCGCTCCCGTACGGACAGCAGAAGCTCGCCGAACTGGCCCGCGCCCTCTGCATGGAGCCGAAGCTGCTGCTCCTCGACGAGCCCGTCGCCGGGATGACCGCCGACGAGCGCCGCCGCACCGCATCGGTCATCGCCGGGGTCCGCGACAGCCTGGGCATCTCGGTGCTCCTCGTCGAGCACGACATGGGCCTGGTGATGCGGCTCGCCGACTCCGTCACCGTCCTCGACTTCGGCCGCCGGATCGCCGACGGGGCACCCGCCGACGTGCAGAACGACCCGGCGGTCGTCCGCGCCTACCTCGGAGAGGAGTCCGCCGCGTGAGCACCTTCGCCGAGTTCCTGATCAACGGCATCTCACTGGGCTCGATCTACGCCCTCATCGCCCTCGGTTTCGTGGTCATCTTCCGGGCCACCGAGGTCGTCAACTTCGCCCACGCCTCCCTCCTCCTCGCCGGCGGCTACGTCACCGCCGTCCTCCACGACGAGATCGGCTTCTGGCCCGCCCTGCTCGCCGGCATCGCGGGCGCGGCGGTGGTCGGCGCGGCCGTCGAGTTCTTCGTGATGCGCCGCCACCGGGGCACCGACCACAGCGTCCTCGCCATCGTCACCATCGGCGTCGACATCCTCCTCGCCACCGAGCTGACCCGGCGGATCGGCACCGACATCCTCGCCCTCGGCGACCCGTGGGGGGACGCCGTCGTCACCGTCGGCGGGGTCACCATCGCGGAGACGCGGATCGCCGCGCTGCTCGCGGCGGCCCTCCTCATCACCGCGTTCCTGCTCGCCTTCCGGTACACCTCCTGGGGCGTCGCCATGCGGGCAGCAGCCGAGAACCAGGAGACCGCCGCCCTCATGGGCATCCGGCTCGGCCGGGTCTCGCTCGGCGCCTGGGCGGTCGCCGGCGGTCTCGCCGCCGTCGCCGCGCTCTTCCTCACCGTCTTCCCGACCCCGGGACTCGAACGGGCCACCTCGCTCGCCGCGCTCAAGGCCTTCCCCGCCGCCATCCTCGGCGGCCTCGACTCCACCACGGGCGCCCTCGTGGGCGGTCTCCTCGTCGGCGTCACCGAGTCCCTCGCCACCGGCTACCAGAGCGACCTGGCGTTCCTCGGCCGGGGGATCGGCGACCTCGCCCCGTATCTCGTCATGGTCGCGGTGCTCCTGATCCGCCCGGCCGGACTCTTCGGCACGAAGGAGCTCGCCCGTGTCTGAGACCCTCGCCCGGAGCGGCCTGCGGGTCGGCAGTCCCGCGGTGTACGGAGGGGCCGCCGCCTGCCTCGTCCTCCTCGTCCTGCCCTTCTACCTGGACCGGTTCTGGCTCCAGGCCGGCCTGTTCGCGATGGCCGCCGCCATCGGCGCGATCGGCATCAACCTGCTGACCGGCGCCACCGGACAGCTCTCGATGGGGCACGCCTTCTTCCTCGCCGTCGGCGCCTACGGCTACTGCGCCTTCGCCGGGGACGGTGCCGACGGGCTCGCCGGACTCGGCCTGCCCGGCTGGCTCGCCGCCGTTCTCGCCGTCGCCCTCTCGGGTCTGGCCGGCGGGGTGTTCAGCCCCATCGCGGGACGGCTGCGGGGCGCGTACCTCGGCATCGCCACCCTCGCGCTGATCTTCATCGGCCAGCACGTGCTCTTCAACGCCCATGACCTGACGGGCGGCTTCAACGGTCGCGCGGTCCCGCCGCTCTCCCTCTTCGGGCTGACCTTCGACGACACCGAACTCCTCGTCGCCCAGGTGCCGTTCGGTGCGGTGGAGAAGCTCTGGTACCTCGGTCTGGTGCTGCTCCTCGGCGGGGTGCTCTTCGCCCGCGGCGTCCTCCGGGGCCGCCCCGGACGGGCGATGAACGCCATCCGCGACCACCGGATCGCCGCCGGCGTCATGGGCATCCCGGTCGCCCGCTACCGCGGCGCCGTCTTCGTCCTGTCCTCGATGTACGCGGGCCTCGCGGGCGTCCTGCTCGCCCTGGTCTTCCAGCGGACGGTGCCGGAGTACTTCGGCATGGCGCTCTCCCTCGAATACCTCGCCATGATCGTCATCGGAGGTCTCGGCTCGGTCGCGGGAGCGGTCGCCGGAGGCGTCTTCGTCTCCCTCCTGCCCCAGCTCCTCAACCGCTACAGCGACGCGCTCCCGCTGGTCTCCGCCCCGGGAACGGGCGGCATCGCACCGGGGGAGGCCGCGCGCTACCTGTACGGCGCCGCCGTCGTCGCGGTGGTCCTGTTCCTGCCCGGAGGCCTGGCCCGGCTGGCCGCCCGAAGGCCCGGCAGACCCGGAAGCGCCGGCACCCCCAAGACCCCCATGCACACCCCGACCACCACCGAACCCTCAGGGGAGGCACGATGAACCACCGACGACAGGCCGTGCGGGGCCTGGCCGCCGCGCTCGCCGCACTGGTCGCCCTCACCGCCGCCGGATGCAGCTCCAAGGCGAAGACCGGCGACGGCAAGCAGACCGGCGCGGGCGGGGTGAAGACCGGTGAGGGCGTCACCGACAAGACGATCTCGCTCGGCGCGCTCACCGACATGACCGGCGTGTACGCCACCCTCGGCAAGAGCGTCACCCAGGCCCAGCAGCTGTACGTGAAGCAGGTCAACGCCGCCGGCGGGATCTGCGGCCGGCAGCTGGAGCTGACGGTCCGCGACCACGGCTACGACCCGCAGAAGGCGCTCGCCGCCTACACCGAACTGGAGCCGAAGGTCGTCGGCTACACCCAGTTCATCGGCTCCCCGTTCGTCGCCGCCGTCAAGCCCCGGGTCGACACCACGGACAAGGGCCTCGTCCTCCCGCAGGCCTGGTCGGCCTCGCTGCTCGGCTCCCCGTACATCCGCGTCCTCGGCGCCACGTACGACGTCGAGACCATCAACGCCGTCGACTTCCTGCTCAAGGAGAAGGGCCTGAAGTCGGGCGACAAGCTCGGCCACGTCTACTTCGAGGGCGACTACGGCGAGAACGCGCTCAAGGGCTCGAAGTACGCGGCGGAGAAGGCCGGCCTGACCGTCGTCGAGCAGAAGATCAAGCCCACCGACAACGACATGTCGGCGCAGGTCGCGGCGCTCAAGCAGGCCGGCGTCAAGGCCGTCGTCATCAGCGCCGGCCCCCGCCAGGCCGCCTCCCTCGTCGGAGTCGCCGCCGCCACCGGCCTCAAGGTCCCCGTCGTCGGGAACAACTCCGCCTTCGCGCCGCAGCTCCTCGGCACCCAGGCCGGCCCCGCCCTGGAGAAGATGTACTGGTTCGCCTCGCCGAGCCTCCCCATCGGCGCGGACACCCCGACCGCGAAGAAGCTCGTCGCCGACTACAAGGCCGCCTACCCGAGCGACTCCCTCGACAACGGCATCGTCGCCGGCTGGACCGCGGCGAGCGTCTTCGGCGAGGCCCTGAAGAAGGCATGCGAGAGCAAGGACCTCACCCGCGACGGCGTCGACAAGGCGCTCCTGACGCTGACGTCCTACGACGCCGGCTTCGGGATGAGCCACGACCTCGGCGACCCCAAGGCCCCGTCGTCCCGCGAGTCCGTCATCATCCAGCCGGACAAGAAGGTCCCCGGCGGCATGCGGACCGTCCGGCAGCCCTTCGTCGCGGACGCCGCGAAGTCCTACACCCCGTAACGGGCCGGCCGGGTCAGCCCGCGTCCCGGTCCGCGAAGCCCGTCCGCCAGGACGGGCGGGCCGGGACCCAGCCCAGGGCCCGGGCCCGGGCGTTCACCGCGCCCCGGGCCCAGGGCGCCCCGCCCCCGCTCCGCGTCGGGGCCGGGACCCCCAGGGCCTCCGCGAGGACCGGCAGCCAGGCGTGGCCGGGCGCGGGCTCGTCGTCCACGACGTTGTACGCGCCCGAGGGCCACGCGAGAGCCCGTACGGCAGCGTCCGCCGCGTCGGCGACGTGCACGAAGGAGCTCACCGCGTCGTCGGCCGCCGTGCTCCCGAGGAACCGGGCCGCCGGATCGCCGGCGAGCGCGGCGGCCACGGCGCCGCCCGGGGCGTACCAGGTGCCGGGGCCGTACAGGATCCCGTACCGCAGCACGACCGCCTCGGGGAGCTCGGCCACGGTGTCCTCCAGGGCCCGCACCCCGGCGACGATCCGCGACCGGGGCGGCTCGTCCGTCGGGTCGAGCGGTACGGACTCGTCGGCGGGGCCGTCGCCGGGGGCGTACGCCCAGCTGATCGACTGCGCGACGATCCGGCCGACGCCGGCCCCGCGCGCCGCGTCCACCAGGTTCCGGGTGCCCTCGATCCGTACGCGGTCGTTCGCGGCCCCGTCCGCCGCACCCAGGTCCGTGAGCTGGTGGACCACGGCGTCCGGCGCCGCCTCGGCCACCGCACGGCGCACCGCTCCGGCGTCCAGGACGTCCACGGGGTGCGGACCGCGCCGGGACAGACCCACGACCTCGTGGCCGGCCGCCTCCAGACGCGGCACGAGCTGACGACCGACGACGCCCGTGGCGCCCGCTACCAGTACACGCATGGGCCCAGGGTAAAAGATCTTCACGTGCCCGAAACATCGCGGTGTGAAGCTCGGGGCCATGACTGCACGCATCGAGGAGAACCGTTCCCACGCCCGCCTCCCTGACCTGCTGGCCGCCTACCACCTGGTCAACCAGGCCGAGAAGGGGACGGCGGTGGAGGCGGTCGCCCAGCTCCCCGCCGTATACCGCGCAGAGGTCGAGGACCCGGCCGGCGCCTTCGCCGCCGACACGGTCCTGCTCGCCACCCCGCCCGGTGACGGCCTCCCGGCCGGCTGCGTCGTCCTCAAGGCCCCGTACGGGGGCCGGGCGCCCGAGATCAAGCGGCTCTGGGTCGCGCCGGAGGCCCGTCGCAAGGGGATCGCGAAGGCCCTCATGGCCGCGGCCCTGCGCCGCGCGGCGGTCTCCGGCGCCGCCGCCGTACGCCTCACCGTCTGGAACTGGCGCGAGGAGCCCCTGGCCCTCTACCGCGCTCTGGGCTTCGAGACGGTCGCCTCCTGGGACGAGCGGCCCGACCTCCTGTGCCTGGAGAAGCCGTTCGACGTCATCGAGCGCCTCAGCCCCGAGGCCGTGCGGGCGCACGCCTCCGCGGGTCTCGCCGCGCTCCTCGTCGACGCCGTGGACTCCGGCGCCTCCGTCGGCTTCCTGGCGCCGCTCGCGGCTCCCGAGGCCGCCGCCTGGTGGGAGCGCGTCGCCGAGGAGGCGGCCGAGGGCGTACGGGACGTCTGGGCGGCCCACGGCCCCGACGGGGGTCTCGCCGGTGTCGTCACCCTCGTCCGCGGCGGCGCGGCCAACGGCAGGCACCGCGGCGAGATCGCCCGCCTCCTGGTGCACCGCTCGGCCCGCGGCGGAGGCCTCGGACACCGGCTGCTCGCCACGGCCGAGGCCCACGCCGCCGCCACCGGCCTCGGCCTGCTCGTCCTGGACACCCAGACCGACAGCCCGGCCGAGCGCCTCTACCGGAGCGCGGGCTGGACGGCCGCCGGCACGATCCCGGACTTCGCCGCCGACCCGGCGGGCGTCCTGCGCGCGACCACGCTCTACTACAAGCGCCTCGGCTAGACCGGGGGAACGGAGAAGGGCCCCGGAGGCGAATCGCCTCCGGGGCCCGTAACGTCTGTTCGTGGTAGCGCTAAGGCC